>JAAYIB010000013.1 GCA_012744295.1 Acholeplasmataceae bacterium | reverse complement strand
TGCCGCCCAGTATGTTCGAGTTACCTTGTTTCCTCGACAGCCTGTAGCATCAGCTGCAAAACGCCGCTTCCCTGCCGGACGTTATAAACGAATATCAACATTCAACTTGATATTATCGCATAATTGACATTTTGGCAAGCATTTAATCGCTTACAGTTATTTTAATTCGACCAACTTTGCCAAAATCCTTCTTTTTGCAAAAATAATTTTTATTTTTTAGTTTTTCCATCCCGCAGGCGACGCCTGCCAAGGACAACCGCCGCATAGGCGTCCACGGGCTCCGGCGGCACCAAAAGCCCGCGCGGCAGGACGCTGCGCCAGCCTTTTGGCGGATTAAGCTCCCAGTAGAGCTTCCTTGCCTCTTCCGTGCTGTGCGCCTCGTCGCAAAGTTCGACGCGGAGCGCGGGCAGCGCTTTTGCGAGTTCCGCACGGGCGGCCTTGCTTGCCGTACCGTTACCCAGGAGGCACAGCGTTGGCACGGCATCGCCGAGAAAAGCCTTGAGCGCCGTGGCAAGGCTATCCGTCGCCACCAGCGCGAGCCGGAGGATGCTGCCGCCTGCAGTCAGGAGGGCAAGGCCCGTCTTGTCCTTGCCCGGGTCGACGCAAAGCAGAAGGTCATTCATGGCGGCGCACTTCCAGGCGGACGAGCACGGGCCCCGCCACGCTGATGTCGTTTTTCGCGTAAGCCGTCACACGGACGTCGCCGCCGAGACTGCGCATTTTATCAGAGGCCTCGATCATCGAGGCCGCGTCGATATTGCCGACCTTGCCGCTCAGGGGGTCGGGCATGACGCCGCCCGCGACCGCCGCCTTGTTGACCTCGCCCAAAAAATGCAGCAGGGCCGAGTTTATATTGCGTCCGTCGGCAAGAACGGAAAGCTTTTCCGTGAAAATCGGCGCGCCTTCCTTGTAGACGAGCCTGTTCGGAATCAGTTCCAGGCGGCTGACCGCCATTTCGCCGGCTATGATGTTGCCCGCGGCGCAGACGCGCACGTAATACGTGCCCTCGGCGCCCGCAAGGAGCGCCTTCGCATCCCTGACCATGGCGGCGGGCAGCCACAGCGCCTGCAGGTCGGTTTTCTTGACCGCCATGCGCTCAAGAACCGCCTGGTTCGCCGACGACAGAAAGATGTCCAGCTGCTTGTCGTTCGCCTCCACCTTCAACCCCGCCTTCAGTATGCCCGCGTAAAGCACCTCGCCCGCACGGAATACGACCTCGCCCTCGCGGATCGCTATAAGGCCTGCCCGCAGGCGGTCGGTAGCCTCTTCGAGCTCCCTGATTTCCCGATTCAGCTTGGCGCGCGACTCTTCGAGCAGCCTGACCTCGGCCTTGGCCGAAGTCAGGTCGGCGTCAGCCTCGGCGTACTTGGACTGCAGCTGCAGCAGATGTTCGTTGATTTCGTCACGCTGTGACCTCATTTCGGCAAGGCTGGCCGTGGTTTCCCGGATCTGGCCGTCGAGAGAGGCAATCAGGGTATTCTTTTCGGCAAGCTCCGTCTGCGCCTTTTGCCTGTCGCCGCTGAGGACGGCTATCTCCGCCTGCAGCTTTTCCATACCGAAAAGAGCGGTGCGGACGTCGCTTGATGCTACAGCGAGCACGATGAGCGTCGCGGCCGCAATCAGAATGCCGGTGACGACCGTCATCAAGACGGAGGTATGATAGGGCCGCAAGCCGAAGACGGAAAGTTTCTTCTTGCCGATTTTGCTGCCCAGCTTGTCTCCGATAAAGGCGATCAGGCCGCCCATTACCGCCAGTACCAAAATCAAGGTTAAACCAAACATTGTTTTCTTCTCCCGAGCCTGACACACAAAAAAATCAGTCAAGCCTCTATTTTTTAATGCTAAACATTCTTCTTCCTCATCAGCCACACCCCGGCCGCAAGGCAGAGCGCGTTCGGCAGAGCCGCTGCGAAAAGCGGCGGCAGGGCACCGCCCTTGCCAAGGCCGGAGGTGAAGGTCATGACGGCGTAGTAGACAAAGATAACGATGATGCTGATGCCGAGCCCGACCGAGGAGCTGGCGCGCTGCGGCTGCATGCCGAGCGGCACGCCCATCAGCGCGAAGAAAAAGCTGGCCATCGGTATCGAAAAGCGCATATAGATTTCCATCCAATGCTTGTTGGTCGGCAGATACTGCGTTTCTAAAATCTTGATATACTGCTTCAGTTCACCGATCGTCATTTCCTCGGGTTCCTTCTGCTCGAGCGAAATCTCCCTCGGAGCGGCTGCTATCGGCAGCACCTGCTCGGTGAAGGTCATCGTCTGCTGGATGCCTGTTTCGGAAACGGAAAGCACGGTTCCGTCCTGCATGTACCAGGCACCGTTGCGCCAGTCGGCTGATTTGGCCTTCTGGATGCGCACAAGCTGTCCGTTATCGAACTCCTCGATCGTGATGTCCTGCATCTTGCCGGTCTTTTCGTCAAAGGTCCTGGCATAGGTCAGGCGCTCGATATGGTCGCCGCTCAGGCTTTTGATGACGACGTGCTCCTGGGACTTCGGCTTGGTCTCGCGCTTGATCTCGTTGTTCAGGATGCGGTTGTACTCGACCTTGGAGGCCGGCACGACCTTTTCCGCCCAGACGACCGAAAAAAGGCTGACCAGGAAGCCGACGATCAGGACGGGCGCGGCCAGGCGGAAGAAGCTCATACCGCCCGACTTCATCGCGGTAATCTCGCTGCTGCCGGAAAGCCTTCCGAATGCCAGGAGCGACGCCAAAAGCATCGACATCGGGAAGGTGTAGTTCACAACCTCGGGCAAGCCGCAGAGGAAAAGACGCAGCAGGCTCTCCGTCGAGGCCCCGTACTTCGTCATGTACTGCGTCAGGCGGTACAGCATCGAGCTTGCGATGAAAATGCTGGAGAAGGAGGCAACGCCGAAAAAGAACGGCCCCATCAATTCTTTTAGTATGTATTTGTCCAATATGCGCATTTATTTATTCCTCACAGCGTGAATTTCTCGCCAAGGTAGAACTTCCTCGCCAGCTCGTCGCCCGCAATCGCGGCGCTGTCCCCGGCAATCAGGATTTCCCCGTTATTAAGTATATAGGCTTTGTCAACAATACTCAAGGTTTCCCGCACGTTATGGTCGGTAATCAGGACGCCGATGCCGCGCCGGGCCAGATGCGCGATCATGCCCTGAATGTCGGCGACCGCGATCGGGTCGATGCCGGCAAACGGTTCGTCGAGCAGGATAAAGGACGGGTCGGTGGCGAGAGCCCGCGCAATCTCGACACGCCTGCGCTCGCCGCCGGAAAGCTCCGAGCCTTTGCGGCCGCGGATATGCTCGACATGGAATTCGCTGATCAGACTGTTCATCTTTTCCAGCCGCTTTTCCAAGGAAAGTCCGGTCCCCTCAAGAATTGCCATAATGTTCTCTTCCACGGTCAGCTTGCGGAAAATCGAAGCCTCCTGCGGCAGATAGCCTATGCCCGCGCGGGCGCGCTCATGCATCGGCATCCCGGTTATTTCCCGCCCGTCGATCAGGACTTCGCCGGCGTCGGGTCTTTCGATGCCGACGATCATATAAAAAGTCGTTGTCTTGCCGGCTCCGTTCGGCCCTAAAAGGCCGACCACGGTGCCCTGCTCGACATTGATGCTGACGCCGTTGACGACGCGCCTGCCGCCATATTCCTTTACTAAGTCGCGTGTTTCAATATGCACTCTGTTTCCTCCAGACAAAAAGTCTTGTTAACTTCTTGGAGCCTTGTTTTGCAGCCGCAGCTTCAAGCCTTGGCTTCGGCCGGTTTAGGCTTCGGCGTGTAGACCATTTTCACGCTGCCGGAAGCTTCGGCCGTCTTATTTCCGCTGACGATGCGCAGGCGGTTGCCTGTAAGCGTATTGCCGTCCTGAGTCGCGGTCGCGTTGCCGACGAGCTCGATGACGCCGTCCTGCTGCGTGCTGTAGGTCGCCTTGTCCGCAGTTGCGGTCAGGCCGCGCTCCTCGCTGACGATGCGCACGTTTCTTTCGGCATTGGCAAAGCCGCGGCGCACGTCGTAACCGATGTAGCCGGCTGTAAGCTTGCTGCCGTCCTCCATCGAAAGCTGGGCCCACGAGCCGTCAGTTTCCAAAAACTCGCGGTCCTTGTAGTATTCGACGCGTTCGGAGCGGAGATTCCTGCCCTCTGTGGTCAGGGAGGCGCCGCCGATCGCGCTGACGTGGTTTTCGTCATGGAGGACGAGCGTGTCGCAATTGATGCTTGTCGCTCCCTTGGTGGCCGTCACGCCGCCCGTCAGCCTGCCCGTTCCCGTCTTCGTGTTATATTCCGCGGCACCGGCACGGGCCTCGCCGTCCTGCTGCGTTATCAGCACGCTGCCCGTAGCCGTCGTGACGCCGGTCTTCGTATTGTATTCAATCACGTCGCCCCTGACCGTGGTCGGAGCCTCGGCTGCCGCTGCTGTAACGATGCCGCCCGCGGCCAAGGCACAGGCGAGCAATAAGATGCCTATCTGTTTTTTCATGGTTGAACTCCCTTCCGTACCTCTGCGTTGCCTTCAAGCCTCAGCTGCTCCATGCCGGTGTCGGTGACGGCCTTGTCCGCCGTCGCTACGACGTCGTCCTTCGTCAGCCTGACGCTGCCCGAGGCCGTAATACTGTCCTCCGACTGCAGCCAGCCGAGTTCGTCGGCCGCTATCTCGCCGCCGCTCGAAAGATTCGCACGCACATTGCCCTTCAGGCGGACGTCCTTCTTACTTAGCAGCAGCTCGCCGCCGTCGGAGGAAATCGATAGAACGCTGCCGTCTTCGCGATACCATTTGCCGCTCACGTTCTTCATGGTGCCTTTGTCCGTTTTCCTGTGATACTCCATTTCACCTATCTGCAGCTCCCAGACGAGCCTGCCGTCCTTTTCTTCCTTCAGGGAGCTGTTCAGCACGCGCAGGTTTTCCTCGTCTGTGCTGCCCGGAGGTTTAGGCGGCGCAGTCGGCGCGCTGCCCTGCATCAGCCAGAAAACCACCAGTCCCAAAAGAGCCATGCCGGCGGCAATTGTCAGCAGCATCTTCTTATTTTTCATCGGTCGCTCCACCAACTTCTTCCGGCGGCGTGTATGGCGTGTTCCAACGGTGCTGGAACCAGAGCCAGTTGTCCGGATACTCCCTGATTACTTCCTCTACGACCTGCGTCATCTTCAGCGTAACGTTATAGTCATCGGCTTTGCGGTCGCCGGTATCCTCATAATAAATGGGGTCCCTGACGAAGGCCTTGTGGCCGACATAGTTCTCATTGCGGATAATAAAGACCGGCACGACCGGCGCCCTGAATTTTCTTGCGAAGTAGGCGGGTCCGTTCGGCGTCGAGGCCATTTTGCCGAAGAACGGCACGAAAATGCCGTTGTAACCGCCATCCTGATCGGCGACGAGCCCCAGCATCCGTCCCTTTTTCATGGTGCGGGCGCAGCCGAGGATCTCGCTGGTCCCGCGGGAAAAGATTTCCTGGCCCGCTCCGGTGCGAAGCTCGTTCATAAACTTGCTGTAGACCCTGTTCGGCTGCGGTTTTTCGACCGCGCTCAGGGGAAAGCCGTACAAGGCCAGGGCGGCGCCGAGCCACTCCCAGTTGTCCATGTGGCACGCCAGAATAATAACGCCCCGCCCCTTGGCGAGTTCCTCCCACAAAACCTCCTGCCTGTCCATGGTGACAAGGCCGCGGATGTTGTCCTTGTTCAGAGCCGGCATATAGAGGATCTCCAGAAAGGTGATGCCGGTCTTGACAAACAAGGATTTTGCCTTTTGCTCTGCGTCTTCGCCGGAAAGCCCCAGGCGTTCGCGCAGGTTTTTTTCGGCCCTGAGCCGCTGCTTTTTGGCAATAACGGCATAAAGTCGGCCTAAAACGATGCCCAGGCGGACAACCAATCGATATGGCAAGTGCGAAATGACCGCACTCAATGTCTTTAAGAAATAATAAAGCCACATTACTGACTGTCTCCCTGCCCTTCGTTGATATATGAGGCCACGATCTTTGGCCACAGGCCCTGTGCCTTCAAAATGGTTTCGATTACTTCGCGCACCGCGCCTTCTCCGCCTTTGTGCCCGGCGACGCAGTGCGCCCTCTCCCTGACTTCCGCGGCGGCGTTCGCGGGGGCGCAGGCAAGACCTGCCGCGGCAAGTGCGGAGAGGTCATTAAGGTCGTCGCCCATGTAGGCCGTTTCGTTTAAGTCAAGGCCGTGTTTGGCGGCCAGATTTTCCAGCATCTTTCTTTTGTCCTTCACGCCCTGATAGACCTCGCTGATGCCCAGTTCCTCGGCACGGCGCAGCACGATGCCGCTCTGGCGTCCCGTCAGAATCGCAATGACAAGGCCGTTACGCAGCGCGCAGCTGATGGCAAGGCCGTCCTGCACGTTGAAACGCTTGCAGGCTTCCCGCTCATCACTTATATAGAGTCCGCCGTCCGTCAGGACACCGTCGACGTCGAGCGCCAGAAGCCTGACTTTTTGTGCCCGCAGAATGCTCGCGGTCAGGGAATGGAGCTGCCCTTCGGCATGTACGTTCTTCATCAGACCACCCCCTGACGGACAAGGTCGGTCATGTGCAGAAGCCCGATGACATGCCTGTCGCCGTCAATAACCGGAAGCACGGTAATCGGCCGCGGCTTGTTGCTTTCCATCAGGTGCAGCGCCTGGGCCGCGAGTTTGTCCTGAGTGATTGTCTTCGGTTCCCTCGTCATCAGCTCGGTTACAGGACGGGCAAGGAAGTCAAAGCCGTGGCTTAGTCCGCGGCGGATGTCGCCGTCGGTCAGCACGCCGACCATCCTGCCGTCATTGTCTACGACCGTGACGGCGCCGAGTCCCTTGTCGGTTATGACGAACAGTGCTTCCTGCACCGTAGCGTCGCCCCTGACCACGGGGTTATCCTCGCCTCCGTGCATTACGTCGGCCACAGTCATCAAAAGCTTCCTGCCGAGCGAGCCGCCCGGATGGAAAACGGCGAACTGGTCGGGGGTAAACTTGCGCTTGGACAAAAGAGCGACGGCCAGCGCATCGCCAAAGGCAAGCGCGGCGGTCGTGCTCGAGGTCGGGGCAAGGCCGAGCGGACAAGCCTCGCGGGAAACACCGACGTCTAAAACGATATCGGCATTCTTGCCGAGCGAGGAATTCGGATTGCCTACCATAACGATGATTTTCGCGCCTATCCGGCGCAGGGAAGGAAGAATATGCAGCACTTCCGCCGTTTCGCCGCTGTTAGACAGCGCGATCACGACGTCGTCGGAGGTTACCATGCCCAAATCGCCATGAATTCCCTCCGCCGGGTGCATGTATAAGGAAGGCGTGCCCGTACTGGCGAAGGTTGCCGCCATCTTTCTGCCGATGATGCCCGATTTGCCCATGCCCGTAATAACGGCCCGGCCCGGACAGGCAAGAATCATATCAACGGCGGCGCTGAACTGTCCGTTTATCCGCGGAATCAGCTCTAAAATCGCCTCGGCTTCAAGCTTTAAGACCTTACGTGCGTTTTCCAGCATTGTTCTTCAATCCTTTCACTTGGAAAAATATGCTTCGTGCCATCGGGGACGGTTCTTTTTGGCACGCTCAAAAAGTTGACAAAAAAGGAACGTCCCCACTGTCTACTTGCGGACGAGCCTGTCGATGGCGAGGACGTCGCGCAGCAACGGCTCGAGCATCTCTATGGGCACCATGTTCGGTCCGTCGGAAAGCGCCTCGGCCGGGTTGTCGTGAACCTCGAGGAAAAGCGCGTCGATACCGACGGCGGCAGCCGCCCGCGCCATATGCGGCACAAACTTGCTCTGGCCGCCGGAGGTCGTGCCCTGTCCGCCCGGAATCTGCACGCTGTGCGTGGCGTCCATGACGACGGGATAGCCGAGCTCTCTCATGATCGGCAGCGAGCGCATGTCGGTCACAAGCGCGTTGTAGCCGAAGCTGGCGCCGCGTTCTGTCAGCATGATGCTGCGGCTGCCGGCTTCCTCGGCCTTGGCGACGACGTTCTTCATATCCCAGGGCGCAAGGAACTGTCCCTTTTTGATGTTGACGGTTCTGCCGGTCTTCGCGGCCTCGTAGACGAGGTCCGTCTGGCGGCAGAGGAACGCCGGTATCTGCAGAATATCGAGCACCTCGGCCGCTTTTTCCACCTGGCAGCATTCATGGATGTCGCTGACGGCGGGCACGCCGAGGTCTTGCTTAATCTGGGCGATGATGCGCAGGCCTTCTTCCAGTCCGGGTCCGCGGAAGGAATTGTAAGATGACCTGTTGGCTTTGTCGTAGGAGGCCTTGAAAACGTAGGGAATGCCGAGCCTGTCGGCTATTTCCTTGACAGCCCTGCCGATGGCGAGGCTGCGTTCGTAACCTTCCAGAACACAGGGTCCTGCCATCAAAAGCAGCGGTTTTCCCTGTCCTACCTCGTAATTGCCGACTTTCACAATATTCATGAATATCACTCCTTGTCTTGACGGCAGGGAAACAATTTCAGCCGGGATGGCCGCTTGCCCTGCGGTATTTATTCCTTCATTGCCTCCATCCTGATAAAGAGGGCGTTAATGGCTGCCAGGTCTTCGGGCGTATCGATGCCGATGCCCTTGAACTTGCATTCCAGGACCTTGATTCTCTCGCCGTTTTCCAGCACGCGGAGCTGTTCGAGGCATTCGATCTGTTCGAGCGGGGTCGGTTCGTAGGCGGCATAGCTCAAAAGAAAGCTGCGGCGGTAGGCATAAATGCCGACGTGCTTGTAAACCTTGAAGTCAGCGGTCTTGTTGCGCGGATAGGGCAGCAGGCTGCGCGAAAAATAGAGGGCATAGCCGTTCTGGTCGGTTACGACCTTGACGGTATTGGGGTTGTTGTAATCCGCCTCGTCCATTACCGTCTTCAGCGTAGCCATGTTCAGGTCCTCGTTATCTTCAAAAGCCTGCGCCAGGCGGTCAATTATTTCGGGCGGAATCATCGGCTCGTCGCCCTGCACGTTGATGATGACGTCGGCGTCGCCGTAGCTGAGCGCGACTTCGGCCAGGCGGTCCGTGCCGCTCGGATGTTCGGGCGAAGTCATCATGACCTTGCCGCCGAAATTCCTGACTGCTTCAGCCACAAGCTCGCTGTCGGTCGCCACTACCACTTCACTCGGAATCGCCGCGCGCGAGGCGCGTTCGTAAACGTGCTGAATCATCGGTTTGCCGGCTATCAGCGCCAGCGGTTTGCCGGGCAGCCTGGTAGAGGCATAACGCGCCGGTATTACGCAAAGAACTTTCATTTTAGCTTTGTCTCCTTTTCGATGGCTTTCGCAATTGTTTTCTGGAACAAATCCCTGCCGTCCGTAATTTGAATTTCCATGTTCAATATGTAAAGAGGTACTTCGCGCTCGAAATAGATGAACTCGGTCGGTATCTTGACTGCGTCCTTGGCCGTCGTAATCAGGGCGCGGACGTTTTCCTTGATCGCTCTTTCCATGATGTACTGCATTTCAAGCATGCCGTAGTCGTGATGGTCGGGATAGCGGATGGCTTCCTTGATGTCAAGCCCGACGTCCGCCAGCGTCTGTTCGAAGGAGGAAGGATTGCCGATGGCGGAAAAGACCATGACGGAGCTGCCGCAGAGATCCTCCAGGGATTTGGCGGTTGTCAGCAGGCCCTTGTACCAGTCGGCGATTTCCACGAAGTTAACAGGTCTGTGCACGCTTTCGATAATCGGCGCTTTTTTGTTGTGCCTGGCCAGGATGTCCCTGAGCTCGGCGCGGGAAAAAATCGAGCTCTGGTCGGTCTTCGTCAGGAGAAAGAGCCCCGCGCGGTCAAGGTTCTGCAGCGGTTCGCGCAAAGTACCGCGCGGCAGAAGGCGCCTGTTGCCGAACATGTTCAGGGTGTCCACTAAAACAACGTCCAGGTCGCGTTGCAGCGTCCAATGCTGGTAGCCATCGTCCATAATGATGACCTGGGCGTCCAGTTTCCGGACGGCAAACTCGCCCGTAACGGCGCGGTTCTTGCCGATGACGACGGGTATGCCGGGCAGCGTCTTGGCCATCAGATAGGCCTCGTCGCCCGCCTCGTAGGCAGTCATGAAGATTTTCTTGCCGTCGCTGACGACGCCGAGCTCATCACCCCAGTGGGAACGGTAGCCGCGGTTCAGAATTACTACGCGGTAGCCCATTTTCTGTATGCTCAGCGCCATTTTTTGCGCGGTGGGAGTCTTGCCTGTTCCGCCGACGGTAATATTGCCGATACTGATAACGCAGCAGGGCAGTTTTGTCTGCCTGCAAAACCCAAGCTGGTAAAGCCCGAGCTTGAAACGTACGCCTGCCTCGTAAATAACCGAAAACAAGCTGAGAATGCCCAGGACGAGCCAGTCAAGAACATTGTTGTCATGGCCGTGGGCAAGCTGGAACAGGTACTGGGTGATTGCGTCGCCGCGCCTTAGGTGCGTCCCGCCTTCCTCGTTGATGTTGCGCGTGTTGATGCGATAGTGGGCGTTTACACGGCACTCGGTCGCTGTCAAATCAAGCAGCTCCACAAGGTACTCGATGCTGCGCACGGCCGCTCCGCGGTTTTCCCTGATAACCTGCAGGGAGGCGCTGCCCATGTTTTCACGCAGGGCGTCGTTGTCGATGATGGCCAGCATTTCGACCGTCAGCTCTTTTTCATCCTTTACCTGCCTGCAGGCGCCGCTTTTACGCAGCAGAGAGAAGGAGTCCTTGAAGTTCGACATGCTGGGGCCGACAAGAATCGGCTTGCCGTGGGCGGCGGGCTCAAGGACGTTATGTCCGCCGTGCCTGATCAGGCTGCCGCCGACGAACACAAGGTCGCCTACGGCGTAAATCCTGCCGAGCTCGCCGATGGTATCAATCAACAGCAGGGGATATTGCGGCCGCTCACCCTTAAGTGCCAGCAGCCTGGAGCGCAGTCCGGCCTCGAAGCCGAACTGTCTGCCAAGCCTGGCGATTTCCTCGGCCCTGCCGATTTTACGGGGTGCAATGACAAGCCGCGCATCCGGGTAGTTCTTCCTGACCTCGCTGAAGGCTTCAAAAAGCTGCCTTTCCTCTGTCGGATGCGTAGAGCCCGCCACAATTACGGGAAAGCTCGCGGCGAGACCGAGTTCTTCCTTGTAGCGCAAAAGGTCCTCCTGCGTTACCTCGGCGTAGGTCTGGTCAAATTTCGTATTGCCCGTAACAATAATCTTGCGTTTATCCGCGCCCAGGTGGGCGATATATTCCGCGTCGATCGTAGACTGCATGCAGAAGCGGCTGACGCTGCCCAGCATATCTTCCAGTATGCCGTAAAGATAGCGATAGGTCTTGACGGATTTTTCGCTGATGCGGCCGTTGACCATCATGACGGGAATCTTGCGCGCGCGCATTGCCCGCAGGAAATTCGGCCAAAGCTCGGTTTCCACAGGCAGAAAGACGCGGGGCATGATTCTGCGGACATAGGACTCTGACACAAAGGGCAGGTCAAGCGGGAAGTAAATGATGGCGTCCGCTTCCGGTATGATCTGATGCGCCATGTCATACCCGCTCGTGGTTACGGAGGAAACCAGAATCCTTGCCTGGGGCATGGCCTTGCGTATCTCCTTGACCAGGGGGCTCGTCGCCACTATCTCGCCGACGGACGCTCCGTGAATCCAGATGCATTCCTTGCCGGCAACGGCTTCGATTTCCTGCTCGCGGATAAACCCAAGGTTCTGGCGAAAACGTTTTTTGAAGCCTTTTTCCGTCAGGGAACGGTAAATGAAGTAAGGCAGCACCAGCACGAGGGCCGAGCAAAAAATCAGATTATAAAGTATGTACATGCATTAACCTCATTTCGCTTCCTTTTCGCGATACTGAATATTGTAAAGGTGGGAATAAAGACTGTTGTTCCGTATTAACTCGTCATGGGTTCCCGTTTCGACGATTCTGCCCCTTTCAAGAACAATGATCTTGTCGGCGTTTTTAACCGTGGACAGGCGATGGGCGATGACAAAGGAGGTCCTGCCCACCATCAGGCGGTCAAGGGCTTCCTGGACAATGCGTTCGCTTTCCGTATCAAGTGCGGAAGTCGCCTCGTCAAGAATCAGGATGCGGGGGTTTTTCAAAATGGCTCGCGCAATCGCGATTCTCTGACGCTGCCCGCCCGAAAGGTTCAGCCCGCGGTCGCCGAGCATCGTGCCGTAACCGTGGGGCATATCCATGATAAAGTTATGGGCATTGGCCGCCCTGGCCGCCGCCTCGACATCTTCACGATCTGCCTCAAGGCGGCCGTAAAGGATATTGTCATACAGGGAACCGTTGAAAAGCACTGTTTCCTGAGGTACGATGCCTACCTGTCCGCGGAGCGAGTCAAGCGTGACTTCGGCCACGTTCTGGCCGTCGATCAGGATCGCGCCTTCCGTAACGTCATAAAATCTGGGCAGCAGATTCGCAATGGTCGACTTGCCGGCGCCTGAAGGGCCTACAATCGCTACCATTTCGCCCGGTCTTGCCTCAAAGCTGACTTTGCTCAAGACTTCCTCACCCTTTGCATAAGCAAAGCTGACGCCGCAAAATTCAACTCTGCCGCTGATGTGCGGCATTTCCTTGGCGTTCGGTATTTCCCTGACTTCCTCGTGCAGGTCGAGCACGTCGAAAACGCGCTGTGCTGCGGCAAGGGCCTTTTGGATGCTGCCGATGACCCTGGTCAGGCGCTTGACAGGATTGGAAATATTGACGGCATAAACCAGAAAGGCTATCAGCGAGCCTGCCGTCAGGTCTCCGTTGATAACTCCATGGCCGCCGTACCAGATGATCGCGGTCACGCCGATGGCGGCCACAAATTCAATGACAGGCGTCAGCAGCGCCATCAGTTGGGCGTTCTTCATGTTTGCTCGGAAATTAAGCAGATTTTGCCGGCAGAAACGGTCTATTTCGTAGTCTTCGCGTACGAAGGACTTGATGACGCGAGCCGAAGAAACCGTTTCCTGCAGCACGGAGGTAATATCGGCCGTACACTCCTGAATGCGGCGGCCGGACTTCCTGATGCGCTTGCCGAAAAAGTCCATCAGCCACAGCACAAAAGGGAAGGTGCAGAAGGTAAACAGCGTCAGCTTCCAGTCAAGATAGACCATGGCCGAAATAGAGCCGAGCAGAATGCAGCCCTCGGTAATCATCTCAATCGTATTCTGGACCATGGCGGACTGCAGAGCCGATACGTCATTGGTGACGTAGCTCATGATCGTGCCGGTCTTGTTTTTGTCATAGAAGGACATGCTGAGACGCTGCAGCTTCTTGTAAACGGCGCTGCGGATGTCGATGATGACACGCTCGCCGACATAGCTCATCAGGTAGTTCTGTCCATAGAAGCACAGGCCTCGGACAAAGAAAATCACGATGATGCCGCCCGCGATGATGTTCAGCATGCCGGCGTTCCTTTCGGCAAGCACCTCGTCGATGACGTCCTTGATTATCCAGGGCACGTACAGATTGCCGACGGCGGCCAGCACCGTACAAATTGCCGCGGCGGTCAGCCGCGGCAGATAGGGCTTGATGTAACTCAAGATCCTTAGGTATAATTTCATGCTTTTACTCCCGCCACTCTCAAAGTTAACTCGGCGACGCGCCTTACGGCACCGGGCTCGCCAAGCTTCAGCCTTACCTCTTTGAGGTCCTGCAGGACCTTTTCGCGCTTCTCCGGGCGGAGAAGGTCGAGAAGGGCCAGGGCCATATTGTCGGAGGTCGCCGCGTCCTGAAGCAGTTCCGGCAGAATGCGCCGGCCGACTACAATGTTAGGCAGTCCGATATTGGAAATATTCAACAGTCTTTTAACAATAAACGCCGTAAGAGGCGCGGTCTTATAGACAATAACGCTGGGCAGCCCGCAGAGCGCGGCCTCGAGCGTAACTGTGCCGCTGGCGGCGAGCGCCGCGTCGGCAACGCTCATCAGGTCATAGTTGTCACCTTCGACAATCCTGACCTCGATTCCTGCCTGACCGACCAGCTCTGCCAGAAGGCTCCCGGGAATCGTCGCCGCCCGCGGCATGACGAAGTCTACCTCGGGATCCGCCTTTCTCACGAGCTTTGCCGCTTCGAGCATCGTCGGCAGCAGACGGTGCACTTCCTGCAGGCGGCTGCCCGGCAGCAAGAGGACGAGCGGCCGGCCTTCCTTTTTGCCGGCTTTGGCTTTTGCCTCGTCCGGAGGCAGCGAAGTTTTCACTATGTCAATCAGGGGGTGTCCCATAAACTCGGTATCAGCCCCGGCTTCCTTGTAAACATCATACTCAAAGGGGAAAATCGCCGCCACCTTGGTGACGAGCTTCGCGACTCTTTTGGCCCTGCCTTTGCGCCAGGCCCAGGCCGAGGGGGCAATGAAGGCAACGACCGGTATGCCCTTGTCACGGGCAACTTTGGCAAGCCGCATGTTAAACCCCGGATAGTCAATCGTCACGAGACAGTCGGGACGCCGCTCCTCCATCAGCCGCGCAAAATCGGAACGCAGACGGAACAGGGCGGGCAGCTTGCGGATGATTTCGACAAGCCCCATTACCCCGTGTTCCTTGATATCGAACAAGACTTCGCCGCCTGCGGCGCGCAGGCCATCGCCGCCCATGCCGTAAACCCGGGCGGTCGGCTCAAGCTTCAGTATTTCCCTGGTCAGGGCTGCCGCATGTATGTCACCGGACGCTTCGCCGGCAGAAATCATAATCTTAACCATAACCGCTCCTTCCTCTGCCTTCGGCAAAAACGCCTTCTTCAGTCCGGCAAGCTTCGGTTGTTAAAAATAAACATAAATTGTCACGCTATATTATAACATAAAAATGGGGCGGGCGTTGTGCCCTCCCCAAAAATATCACTTAATTGTAAAATTCAGCGCGCGACCACGAAGAGCCCGTGTTCGTCGGCAAGCGCGAGCGTCCTCTCACGGTCGACCAGCAGCGTTCTGCCGGCCTCCATCACAATGCCTGACGCCCCGGCCGCAAGCATTGACTCAATCGTCCTGACGCCGACGCTCGGCATGTCAAAGCGGTTGTCCTGCGCCGGTTTTGCCGTCTTGGCAACAACCGCGTCCTTGCCAAGCGCTCCGCCCCTCAAAATGCATGCATCCGTACCCTCGATCGCTTCCACCGCCAGCACGGCCCTCTTTTTCACGACGACGGTCTGCCCGATGTCAAGTCGGCCGATTTCCTTCGCGACCTCGAAGCCGAACTCGATATCAGCCATTTCCTCTTCTGTAGGCCTTCTCTTGCTCAGAAGCCCCGGTTCGGGCAGAAGCGGCCGGATCAGAACAGTCTGGTCCATGACAGGCATGCCTTCTTTTTCCAGTTCGCGCACCAGCGCGTTCATAATTGTATCGTCCCTGCGGTCGGGCAGGGATGCCAACAGCTTGATGGCACGGAGGTCGGGGATGATCGCCCCGTCACTGTAGAGTATTTCCTTGGTAACCTTGCCGATCATCGTAACCTTGTCAACCTTGCTTTTCTTCAATGCTTTGATAATGCTGCCCAGTTTGCCGATATGAATCTCATGGTAAGAGTCGACGGTGCCCTTAAGTTCCGCGTCCACACCCGGAACCAGCGCAACGGCAACAACGCGATAGCCCAAAGACCTGGCGGAACGAGCCACGTCGACGGGAAGATGCCCGATTCCGGACAACAAGCCCAGTGTTTCCATCAAGCCACCTTCCTAATCCTTGCGTCCGCGGCAGATGCCGCGCTCGACGTTGCGCAAAAAGCGCAGCAGATGTTCGACTTCCTCGCTGCTGTCAAGCTCCTGCTCCATCGCGGCAACGGCTTCCTCAAGGGTCAGCCCTGAGCGGTACAGCAGTCGGTAAGCCTTCTTCAGATTGGTCCGCACCGCCGGCACGATGCCTGCGCGGGAGATGCCGACGCTGTTAAGGCCGGCCACATGGGCGGGATTGCCGTCGGCAATCACGAAGGGCGGTATGTCCTGGACAATCTTCGACATGCCTCCAATCATGGCGTTTCTGCCGACTTTTACAAACTGATGGACGGCGGCCAGGCCGCCGATGACGGCACGATCCTCAACCACGACGTGGCCCGCAAGCGTAGCCACATTGGACATAATTACATTGTTTCCGACAATGCAGTTATGGGCAACGTGGGTATAGGCCATCATCAGGACGTTATTGCCGAGGCGTGTTTCGTTGCCTTCGCCGGTAGCCCTGTTGACTGTCGCGCATTCACGGATGGTTACTCCGTCGCCGATCACGGTGTAGGCTTTTTCACCTCTGAATTTCAAGTCCTGAGGCTCGGCTCCGATCGAGCAGCCGGGGAAAAAGCGGCAATCACTGCCGATCGTAGTCCATCCGTCGATTACCACGTGGGCATAAACCTTCGTGCCCTCACCGATGACCACGTTTGGTCCAATCACCGCGTAAGGGCCTATCTCAACGTCCCGACCCAAAATCGCTCCGGGCGAAACAACTGCTGTTTCGTGAATTTTGCGGGACATCTTTACCACATTGTCAAAGCCCATGATTTCCACTCCTAAATTTAAATTCCTGTTTAAATCTATATTCGTCTGCAAAAAAAGATTTTCACCTGCCAAAATCAGGCAAAAATTCGCTTTTTTCGGGTTGTTTCTCAAAATTTCTGCCAATTACTGCCGAAAACCTCTGTTTTTCACTCTTTGGCATCGACAATCGCAAAGGTAAAGTCTCCTTCGCACGCAAGCTTGCCGTCAACCGTGCCTTCGCAGTGGATTACTCCCATATTGCCGCGAATCTTGGTGACGACGGCGGTCGTGATTACCTGGTCGCCGGGAACGACCTGCCTGCGGAAACGCACGTTGTCGATTTTGCCGAATACGGCAATCTTGCCGCGGTTCTCTTCCGGATAAAGCATCGCAACGCCGCCGACCTGGGCCATGGCCTCAATCAGCATAATGCCGGGCATGATAGGTTCGTTAGGGAAATGGCCGAGAAACTGCATTTCGTTCATACTGATATTCTTGACACCGACGGCGCGTTTCATCGGTTCCAGTTCCAGGATGCGGTCAACCAACAACAAGGGAAAGCGGTGGGGAATTACTTTCTGGATTTCTCTTGCTTCCAATGTAATCATTTTATTTCTCTCCTCTACTGCGGTAGTTTTCTATCTGCCTCGCAAGCTCGGCATTAAAGGCGTGACCAGTCATTACTGCTATGACGTGCCCCTTGATCGGTCCCAGAAGATAAAGGTCGCCGATTACGTCTAAAATCTTGTGCCTGATCAGCTCGTCCTTGAAGCGGGGCACGGATAAAATCACAGTGCTGTCGAAGACAACGACGTTTTCCGTGTTGCCGCCGAGTCCGAGCCCCATCTTCTTCAGCTGCTCGACTTCGTGCATGAAGGCCACGGTCCGCGCCGGGGCAATTTCCTGCAGGAAGGACTCCTCCGTCAGTTCTATGTCATAATACTGCGTACCGAGCAAGGGATGGGGGTTGATCGAGGTAAAAGAGATTCTGTACCCGTCATAGGGCAGAATGCAAATGTAACGTTCATCCTGATGCACTGCAAACGCCCTGTCCACTGCATAAACTTTGCGCGCAGCTTCCTGCTGCCTGCGGCCTGCCTGCAGAATCAGGCGGGCAAAAACGCCTGCGCTGCCATCGGCGACCGGCGGCTCCGGCGAATCCATCTCTATCAGGCAATTATCTATGCCCGTCATGGACAGCGCCGCCATCAAATGCTCGATGGTGAAAACCTCGGCCCCGTCAGTACTCAGCGTGGTCGCTTTGACGGTTGAACTGACGTTTGCAGGATTGGACCTGATTTCGGGCCTGCCCGCAAGGTCAGTCCGGACAAAGACTATCCCCGTGTTCACCGGAGCGGGCAGCAACCGAAGAGTGACTTTCTTTCCGGAATGAAGGCCGCTTCCCGCGTACTCGACCGGTTTTGCCAGCGTCTGTTGCTTAATTTCCTGCATCGTCAGTTTCCCCCTCTTTCTTCTTGTATTTTTTGCGGCCGTCCTTCCAACGGTCGTGGACCCAGAACCACATCGCCGGGTCGCTGATTATCTCCTGTTCGGCAAACAGCATCAGCTCTTCCGTCGCAAGGCGCAAATCCTCGGCCCGGCTGCCGGTTCTCTGCGCATAAAGCGGAGGATATATTTTAATTGTCGATTTTTCATCTGCATCGTTATGTATGAAGAACGGAACAATGGGCGCTCCGTGCAGACGGGACAAAAGGGCTGCTCCCGAGGGAACCCTGGACCTTCTGCCGAAGAATATTGTCTCAACGCCATCAGCGCCGCCATCCTGGTCATAAATCACGCCCAGTATTTTCTTGTCGCGGATAATCCTGTTGATGGCGAGCATGCTGTTTTCACCGCGGTTGTAAACAATCTTCTGGCCCGCAAGCTCCCTGTACTCGTTGATAAAGTCGTCCATCGCGCTGTTGTTCTGTCTGCGCGCGACGGAAAGAATGGGATAGCCCAGAAGGGCGACGGCCGCACCCAGAAGCTCCCAGTTGCCAAAATGCGCCGTGCATAAAATTACCCCCTTGCCCTGCCTATAGGCTGCGTCAAGGTATTCCTCACCCTGCAGCCGAACCGTTTCCCTGATGTTATTTTGCGTCAGCACCGGGAAACGCAGAACCTCGACAAGCATCCTGCCAAAGCGGCGCACGCTGTCTTCGGCTATTTCCTGCGCCCGCCCGTCCGTGACGCCAAGACAGGCCTTGATATTTTCCACCGCCATAGTCTTGCGCCACATGGGCGTAAAAGCCCAGGCAATGCTTCCTAAAAAAGACGCCGTCATCTTCCTTATAAATTTAGGCGAATGGCAGAGCACCGAGCTCAAGCCCTTCATTGCCCAGTATCCTGCTATCATCGGTTACTTCCTTCCCTGCTTAAAACGTACCGTGCACGGCGGCATAAAGCTTTTCGCCGCGCGAGCCGACCTCGGCCTGCATCAGTTTGCCGACAGGCACGAAAATGCCGTAATTGACGTCTTCGCCGTCATATTCCACGGCAAGGCCGAGATTAAGGATATTGCTGTTAAGCTTGAACTGCTTCTCCAAGGCGACAAACCCGTCGCGAAAGCGGCCGGTTCCGGTGCCGGCATGCAGCTTCAGTCCCCAGGGAGCGGCCTTGCTGATGACCGCATAGCCGCTGCGGTCGCGTTCGTCGGTCGCATCTTCGATACCGACTGCCAGAGCCGGACTTGCGACCGTTTCCGGCAAAATCATAAACTTTGCACTGTACATGTTGAAATCGCCGTCGCCATCGGGCGACCACCTGCTGTAGGCCACCTCCAGACCGGGCATGACGGCGACATTGCCGCCCAGAGCCGTATAATCTTCCGTGTATTGGAAAGTGACGCCGACGTGTCCCATGGAGCGCACGTGCGCCGAAGGCGTGTTGATCACGCCGGAAGTCCCGCTCGGAAGCGTTCTTGCCTCGCAGGCAAGCGGCAGGACGAGCAGAAGCGTAAGCATAAATGCGGTAAGTTGTTTCTTGTTCATAAGCTCCTCCGGTTTAAACCTTTCGGTTTATTTTCATATTTATCTTATTGCTCTTTTATTGAATTCTCTTCGGTCAGCTTCTCCAAGGCCTTTTCCAGTTCCTTGACTTTTTTTGCCAGCTTGCCCACATTGCGCAAGGCGGCTTCCTGTTTCAGCCACTCACGATGGGGAACGGCGGGAAACCCCGCATAGAAGGAGTTGGCGGGAACGTCGCCGGTAATACCGCTGCGCGCGGCGAAAACACAGTTGTCGCCGATCTTGATGTGCCCGACGCTGCCTACCTGTCCGGCGAAGGTCACGTTGCTGCCTGCGGTAATGCTGCCGGACAGCCCCACCTGGGCAATAACGAGGCAATTTTCCCCCAAAACGTCATTGTGCCCCAAATGGACGAGGTTGTCTATCTTTGTTCCGCTGCCGACAACCGTGCTGCCCGAAGTCGCCCTGTCGATGCAGGTGTTGCTGCCGATTTCGACGTCGCTGCCGACAATGACGTTGCCGACCTGAAGCACCTTGCTGTGGCGCCCCTTATCCGTGATGTAGCCGAAGCCGTCACCGCCGATTACGGCACCGGCCTGAAGAATGACGCGATCGCCGACAATGCAGTTTTCACGGACGGTTACGTTGGGGTAAAGCGTGCAGTCTGCTCCGATTTCAGCCTTGCTGCCTATGAAGACATTGGAATAAATGACGGAATTGCTGCCGATAACGGCGTCGCTGTCAATAACGGCGAACGGCATAACGGCGACATTTTCACCGATTTTTGCCGTTGCGGCAATCGAGGCGAGCGGACTGATTACGCGCTCTATCTCGCGCGGCGCCCTGAACAAAGCCAAAAGACGGGCAAAAGCAAGACGTGGATTCTCAACCCTGATGACGGGCTTTGCGCCCGCGGCGACGCCATAGGGCAGAACCAGGGCCGCGGCCCTTGAAGCGGAAGCCGCCTCGATGTGCGGCGGCACCGCGAAGGAAATCTCCGCTATGCCCGCCTCCTCAAGTCCGTTTACACCCGTTATCACAAGGTCCGGATTGTCCGCTTCCAGCTCGCCTGCCAAATATGCTGCCAATTCTTGTAAAGTTTTTTCCATACGATGATCCTCCCGTATTCTGATCCTGCACAGGATTAAAAACGTAAGACCGGGAAATTTCCCGGGCCTGCGTTTTCAATCCTATGACGGCAATTAAAAGACAAGGGCGGACGATTGGGCCCGCCCTGACGGTAAAACAGCCTATTTCATATTTTTCAGCACTTCGTCGGTAACGTCTGTTCCGCCTTGAGGAACAGCATCCTTGGTCAGAATGGCTCCCAGCTTCTTTTCCTGGGCAACCTTGTTCAAGGCAGCGTTAAAGCTTGTCTTCAGCTTGTTTTGCGCTTCGGACTGCACGACCTGCATCTCAGCAGACTTTTCCTGCATGATTTTTTGCGCGTCTTCCTCGGACTTGCCGACGGACGCCTTCATCATTTCTTCCTGCGCCGCCTGGGCCTTCGTCATGACGTCATCCCTGATTTCCTTGTACAACTGGCTTTCCGCTTCGATTCTCGCCATGTCAACGACGCCGAATTCGGCATTGCGTCCGCTGCACCCTAGGGCAGTCAGAGCAAAAAACAGCATCATTACAACAACAATTATTTTTTTCATTAAGCTTTCCCTCTTTTACTATTGTCTATTTTTTAATTCCGCAGATACTTTTTCCGTTAAATCAACGGCATTGATATTGACAAGGACGTCCTTGACAACAAAAACATCACCACGGCCTGCCGAGGCTTTCAGCAAGGCGCTGCCGATGTCGGCGTCTATCTCCGAGCGGAGTCTCTCATAATTTGTCTTTTTGAGCTCCACCTGCTTATCCAGGGAATGCATCAGGGCTGAAAGTTCGCGCGGACCTGCCTCGAGCCTTTCTCCGTCCTTTTTGGCCAGTGACAGCTGCTCGGATGACCGTGAGGCTCTGAGCTCCTGTCCGTAGGCCTTCAATCTCTCGTTAATTGCCCGGCGCTTTTCGGCAATCCCGGCGTAAAGCAGACTTTGACGTCTTTGCTCGACCGCTGCCAGTTCGGCATGCTGGCGCTGCAGAAGGTCTGCAAGCTCCTCTTCTATCTGCAAACGCTGCTCGGGTTTGAGCCTGACATTTTCAAGGCGAAGCCGCAGATTAAGCAATGGCAAACGGTAGGAGGCTATAATCTCCTCACGCATAGGAGCCACAGCTTCATCTGCCCGGGCGGCCAGCACCGGCAGCTCCGCATTAAGACCCTCAAGCTCCCTTGCCTCTTTTTCCGACATTTTTGTCATAAAGTCTGCTGCCAGAAAGCTTTCCCTGTTCTCTTGCTTCAGTGCCGTCATTTTCTGCAGCAAAGCAATCTGGCTGCGGCCATGTTCAGCTTGCCGACGGCGGCTTTCCGCTGCCTGCTGCCATGCCAGGCGCGCCGTTTGCAGGGCTTCATACTTAGGATGGGCACTGCTCGCCTGCTGCCAATTGACAACCGCTATTTTCTGCCCCTGTTGTCCGGGAGCGGAAGCACAGGAAGCAACAAACAGCACTGCCGGAACCAATATGACTAAAAGCCAACGCATGATGCTTCACCTCGCAGACGACAGAAAGCCGGGCCAGAAATCCGGCCCGGTATTTGTTTTTCTTTATTTGCTGATCAAGGACGAGCCGACTTCACCCGTAATGTCGACGCCGCCGTAAACCACGAAGCCTTTGTCAACAACGATCGACAAGCCTTTTTTCTTGGCTACCTTTTCAATCGCCGCGTCAATCTTCTTGTAAATTGGTTCGAGCAGCTCGCGTTGTTTGTTGGCAAGACGCTCTTTCAACTGGTTCGAGTATTTTTGCTTTTCCTCGCTGCTCATGGACGCGCTCTTGCTTTCAAACTCCGTTTGGGCGTTTTGTTCTTCCTGCTGCATTGTCGTTCTGAAGACCTGCATGTCAGGACTTTGCGCAACAAGCATCTGGTAGTTGACTACGCCTACGGCGGAATCCGCGGCTGCCGCGGAAGCAACATTGGTAAAACCGCCTTGAGTAAACGCCATGCCGAATACGCCCAAGACAAAAATAGCCGCTACCGCAAGCGATATAAGCTTCACTGTCTTTTTGTCAGCCAATTTTCTCATCATATTGATCCCTGCTCTCTTTGTGAATATATTTTTGTTATACTTGCTAATTATATCAGCACGTCGTCAATCTTTCAACCTGTGCTACAAATTGCCGACTAACCGCAGATAGGGCTTGTCGGTTGAATAAACATACTCGACGCTTAAGAACTCGTGTATGCGGTAACGCGCTCCGAACTCGTTGCGGTCGGAATCGGAAAAATGCTCCGCCCGCAGGCGCCATTTTGGCGAAAGCTCGTATTCAAGCCTGTAATTATTCTCATGATCCGAAAGGCGCCGCAGATAAGCGAAGGTTGTTTTGCCGCTCTTGTGGGCATAACCCGGCGCAAACTCCCAATCCATGTCCTCGAGTTCTAACGAAACTTCGGCAAAGACCTCGTCCCTGTCCGAAAAATATTTGCCGACGTGAGCTCTTCCCGAAAGGTTGTCTTCCTCACGGCCAAGGTCGGCGTAGCCTTCGAACCAGATTTTGTATTTGGCCGCATTCATGCGGAAGAAAACTTCCGCATCGACCGCCGGAGCAATCGTCACAACAGGCTGCAGGTCATAAATCCCAACAACTTTTTCTTCAAAAGCCGCCTCAAGCAGTTTCTGCTCAAGCTCGCCGCGATGATGACGCAGGTATTCCACCGGCAGACCGCGCAGGGTTTCCGCGTCTGCACGCAGACGCTTTTTAGCCTGCAAAAGCAGAATGTTGGGAACCGTTTCCGAGAACAGCTCGAATTTGACCTGCTGCACAATTTCTCCGACCGGATAAACGATTACCTGGGCCACCACGGTTTTGCCCGTCTGGCTCAGATCAACCGAGGCCCTGAATTCCGGCAGGTTCCGCTCGACCTCCTGCCTGATTTTTTGCCGCAGCACGCCGCCTGCCCAATCAACTGAGTCCAGGGAAGCTCCCTGCAGGGTATGCCTGATTTTTTCCTCAAGCCCCGGCAGTTTAGCCGACAAGTCTGCGGCAGTCTGCTTGTCCACTCCCGAAAAATTCAAGTCTACCCGGACACTGCCGACGGCGTCCAGCCAAGGTGACAGCTTAAGGCTGACCTTGGCCGTACGGCCGACAAGAATATCGGTGCTTTCAACCTTGTAGCCTGTTAAGGCCCTTTCACCGACTTCGCCGAGCAGCCGCTCATAGTCCTGCCGCGCTTTTGCAATCGTCGCTGCTTCCCTGTCAAGAAAGAGCTGCTCGGCCACGACCTGCATGCTTGCCGTCATGCGTTCAAGCAAGACGTCGCTGGTACGGCCGCTGACATCCTCAACGCTTACGACTACCTTCTCCACGCTTTCTGCCGCAGCCGTCCCGGGAAACAAAGGAAGGCAAAGGGCTGATGCCAACAGGCAATAAAAAGCAATACCGAACAAGCGCAAGAGCCTCACTCCCTCCAGTCTTTACGGTTTTATCAGAATTGGCCGCCGAAGCTGAAGTGGAAACGTCCGCCGTCGTCGCCAATGCCGTAATCAAGCCGCAAGGGACCAAGAGGTGAATTCACCCTGAGGCCGATGCCGTAGCTGAATTTGATCAGGCCGAGATCGAAGTCGTCCTCGGTCTTCTTGTCCCAGGCATAACCTGTATCGGTGAAAATAACGCCCTGCACCTTCTTCATCAGGGGCGTTCTGTATTCGAGCGTCGCCTTCAGCATGCTGTTGCCCTTGAACTGGTCGTCCTTGTAGCCGCGCAGGCTGTCCGAACCGCCCACCGCGAAACGCTGGCTGAGGGGCATCGTTCCGTCCGCATAGCCGACGCCGAACTGCAGCGCGAGGACGTCTTCGCTTGCACCCATGCGGTAATAATACCTGTAATCGGCAGAATACTTGGTGAAGTCAAAATCGCCGCCCAAGCCGGCCCATTCAATCGAGTAAGAATTGCGCTTTCCTTCATGAGGGTCATTCACGTTGTCACGGGAATCGAAGGTTCTGGTAAAGGCTATGCTCTGCGTCTTGCCGAAGTTTTCCTTCTGACGCTCGGCCGCCAGTGCCGCTTTCTCCTCGGGGGTCTGCGCAGGATTTGCGGCATCATCGCCCTCGAAGTATTGGTAGTCGTTTTCGTAGCCGTCCGCGACACCTCTGTAAATGTCATTGCGGTTCTTCAGCGTCAGATAGTTGACTACATATTCGTTGTTGGTCCTGCGGCTGAAGGTCAGTTCCTGTCCGCGGCGTTTCTTGTCGTAACGCGCTATTTCATCTCCGTCACGATCATAATCGGCGTACTCGTTGGTCATGTCGTAGACGGAAAAGCCGAGGCTTGTTTCCTTGCGGTCCAGCCAGGGCCTCATATAACTGAATTCGTAGTTTTTGTTGTTATCCTCGTCACCGCCGAATTCCCAGCGTATGTTTACCTTGTCGCCGGTTCCGCGGAAATTCTTGTCACCGAGCGAAACCATGCCTAAAAAGCCGTCAGCATCGCTGTAGCCTGCGCCGATGCCAAAGCTGCCGGTGTTCATTTCCACCACTGTGATTTCGATATCGACGGCATTGGGGGCCTGGCCCGGATTCAGCTTGATATTGACGTCTTCGAAGTAGCCGAGGTTGTAAACCCTCTGCATGCTGCGCCGCGCATCCTTGGTGTTGAAAGGCTCGCCCTTTTTCAGCTTCATTTCCCGGGTAATAACGTAGTCCTTGGTTTTTGTGTTGCCCTTGACCTTGAAGTCTTCAACAATGCCCTCGTTCACAAACAGGTACAATTCACCGCTTGGCAGAACGCGAACGTCGGTAATGCGGGCGAGGATGTAACCGGCCTGAGCATACTCGGCTTCAACTTTTCGCACGTTTTCGTTGACTGCCTTGATGTTGATCAGCTTATTTTCCTGCAAATCCATGATTTTGGCAATCTTGTCGCTGCTGACCTTGGTGTTGCCTTCGACAACGAGGTTTTTGAAAACAGGGTTCTCCAGCACGTGGTAAGTCAGCTGCACGCCTTCCGGCACTTGAGTGTAGGCCGGGATAATGTCGTAAAACCAGCCAAGCTCATAAATAGCCTGAAGGTCAGCGGTCAGCGCTTCCTTGGAGAAAGTCTGTCCCGGCTTCAGCTTCAAAGCATCCGTGATTTGTTCATGGTTGGCTGACGAATCGCCGACAATCGAGATTTTTGTCACGGTCTGTCCTACATAGGAATTGACTTCTTCCTGCGTTGCCATCTTAATGTTTTCATTGCCCGCCGGCTGCCCGGGCAGCAGCGTGCCTGCCTGCTCGGTCACTTTCTCGAGTTCGGCCCTGCTTTCCTCGGCAGATGCCGGCATGGCAACAAGCAAGGCCGCTGCCAAACCCATGGCAATTGGTCGCCACATTTTCTTTGCTTTCATAACGAGCCCCCTGTTATTTAGAATCATTTAAGGTCTTGCGCGCTGTTCTGACCAGCAGGTGCATTTCGTCAGACGAAAGTGCCGGCGAAAGTTTCCCCGGCAGCTCCGCTTCCTGTGGGAACACCTGTTGGTTAACCTGAGTTATTGGTGTTTGTTTGTTTTTTATGTCAGCGGTCTGCGCTTCTTTTACCGCAGACGTCTGGACAGTCTGAACTTTTTTTGCCGCCGGCATCGTTTCAACGGCAATCTGATTGCTGCGCACCGGGTCGGGCGAGCTTTTCGCCCACAGTCAACCGCCTGCTCCGGTCAGAACAAGGAGAAGTGCGGCCAAAAGGGCCAGCCGTTGACGTATCCGGGAGCCAAATTTGCCGCGTTTTTCCCGCAGATGCTGCATTTCGGCTTCGGCAAGCATCAAGTCAAGCTCGCCGCGCATGTCGTTGTTGCTGCGAAAGCTTGCTTCAGCGTTTTGCAGGCTGCTGCGCACGTTCTTTATATGGTCACAAATATTCTTGATATTGCTCGACATTGCACTTTCTCCTTCCCCGGACGGCTGTTATACAAATATATAATCAGTAATTTGCCGGTATATTCATCGGGGGAATTAGGTCGTTTTTCAGCGTTTTCTCATATTTTTCTATTTTTTCGGCAGTTTATCTGCCCATATCAGCCGTTTTTCTTTTATTAGCTCTTTTTCAAGTCGGCCATCAACCTGGAAAGCATGCCCCGCACTTTTCTGACCGCCTTTTTCTGCAGCCGGTAAACATGGCCCGGCGTAACCATGATGTCGGCGGCAAGCTCGCCGGCCGTTCTCTCATCGAGGTAAATACCTGTCAGGACTTTTTGCTCATTGGCGGTAAGGCGCTCCATTGCTTCATGCACCCTGCGAAAAAGGAAGTCACGCTCAACGCTTTCATCAGGAGAAACCGCGCCCGAGACAAGGCATTCGGCCCAGGAAATGCCGCTGCCTTCGGCAGTTTCGCTGTCCAGGGACAGTGTTCGGACAAGGTTTTCCCGCTTCAGGTAATCAAGCATCCTGCCTCTGATTCTGTGTACGGCAAACAAGCTGAACGCTATGCCCTTTGTGTGGTCAAAGCGTTCCGCGGCTTCAAGCAGGCCGACGGTCCCCTCCTGAATAAGCTCCCTAAGCTGGCTTTCGGGCAGGCGAAAGCCGGCGGCAATCTTGAAAACAAGCGGCTGGTACGAGCTGACCAGACGGTGGTGTGCCTCGGGATTGCCTGCCCTGCTTTCCTGCCACAGTCGGAGTTCCTCTTCGCGAGAAAGCAGCTTTATTCTTTTGAGCTCTTCCAAATATGCGTTTAACATAGTGCTCCTTTATCTGTCAGAACGAGACGCGGTATTCGACGCCGAACCATTTCTCCCGGTCCTCGTCAAGCGAGAAATTTATCGTAACGTTCTTGTTTACTTCGTACTGCGTGAACATATTGTGATATTGGCCGTCGACGCTGCTCGCGAAACCTACGCGGACGTTGTCCCGAACGTACTTGCTCACAAGGATGTTGTACTGCTCTTTTTCGTCCCTTGTAAATTCACTCGAATCCTTCGCGTTGACCTCAAAACCGATGCCCGACGCGGTATTGCCGCTGTAGACGCGGAACTCGTCCAGATTAAGTTCTTCCTTGAACATTGTTTCCACGTCGCGGAGGAAGGTCATCTCGAGACCGACGTCCAACAGTGCCTGCAAGTCTTCCCTTTCCAGCCCGTTGCTGCCTGAGCCTGTTCCGCCGCTGTAACTTTTCAGAGTCAGCATGCGGAAAAGCTCCTGCTGGCTGAGCGGCGGGTCAGAGGAAAGCTTGAGCTCCATTTGGTCAAGCGGCCCCTCGATTTTCATCGTAACGTCATAACGCCCGAATTTGGTGTAGGAATCAAGATTTATCGTCGGCAGCACCGAACCCGGTGTCGGGAAGCCCGCCGTTGCGCGGCGGATCCTGAAGGGCGTGCGCAGATAACTCACCGTTCCCCTCGTGGCGGCCACCGATCCGTCCACATTAGTATAACGCGTACTGCCGGTGATGTGCAATCCTCCGGCCAGCCACAGGTCATACAGATATTTGTTGTACAAATGTATTTCCGGCCCCAGCTCGAGCTTGACGTCAAGTCCGACATTGGTTTCACCCTCGGCAAGCTCGGGCACCGTCGGCATATTTATAAGCACCTTGTCAAGCCTGACGCTGCCTGTTACGTGAGGCCTGTCTTTTTTTTGCTCGACAACCGCCTTGCCGTTGATGATGCCGCGGAATATTGCCGAGGCGATTTCAACTTCGCTGGCTGATATGTCAAGCCGGTACGGTTCGCGTGCGTCATCACGCAGCGCGAACGTGCCGCTGGCCGCCAGGCGACCCGCCGGTCCCAGTTTGGCCGTTAAGTCGCGCAGGCGTACAGACCTTCCTTCAAAATCTACCGCGAGGCGCAGATTTTCAACCAGTGTGTCAATATGCCTGATTTTCACGGTTCCGTCATTGATAAACAGACTGCCGTTTGCCAGAGGTTCCTCCAAAGTTCCTGTCATCATGATGGCACCGCTCGTTTCCCCCTGGCCCCATTCGACGTTCTTTGTCAGCGAGGGCAATATGGCAAGGTTGGCGTTGTCCAGGCGTAATTGAATCGACATCTGCGCCTCCGGATTCCTGCGGTCGCCCTTGGCCCGGAAGAGGTCATGCGGCAAAGAACCGTAGGCGCTTGCCTTGTAAATATCCTTCTGAATGAAAAGCTGTTCTATCTGATAGAAGTCCTCCCTCAGATTAAACATGCCGTAAAGATTGTCAAACGTGGCCCCTGCCAGTTCACCCCCGCTGATGGCGAGGGAAGCATTGGCTTCAGGGTTGTCGATTGTACCGCCGACTTGCGCGGCGATATTCATCCTGCCGCCCAAAGCAACGGGCTTCTTCAAAAAGGATGTCAACAGGCCCGCGCTGACTTCACTGGCAAAAAGCTCAAGGTTCAGCCCGCGTCCCCTGAAATCTATCGTCCCCTGGGCAGCAATAAAACCCTGTTGCTCCTCTTCGGCCCTCATTTTCCTTATCTCCAGGACATCTTTATGAATAAAGACTCCGAATTCCGCCGATTTGTAACGTATGCCGCGCACCCCGAGCCCGCGGATCGAGCCGGCGATATTGACGCCGCTGCCCTTGCCGCCTTCATTGACGACGATGCGTCCGTCAAGGGCGCCCACGATGTCGTAATCCTGCCTGGCAAGCGTTAGCAGCGACTTCAAATCGCCGCCTGCAACTTCTATATCGCCTTGGAAAAGCGCCTTGTCAAAATCCAGAAAAAGATCTGTCTTGAAGGTTCCTTCTCCTTGCCGCGCGCTCGCCCTCAGCTTGTTGACGCGGCCGCCCGTGCTTTCAAGGGTGCCCCCGATTTCGATAAATTCCTGGCCGTTGATGACAATGCTTTGCGAACCTAACTCCCCATGGAATACGGGCGCTGCAAAAGTCCCGCCGAGCGAGCCTGAAAAGTCAACTAAGCCTGCAACCGTCACGTTGTTGGGGAAAGTCATTTTCCTGAGATCGACTTTTCTGGCCTCCAGCAGGAAGTCAAGCTCCTTGCTGCGGCTTGCGGTGCCGCTCAGCTTCAGCTCCGTCTGCAGCGCATGAATCAAAAAGCTGCCGAGACGGAGATTGCCGTCCTTGTAGCTGTAATCGCCGGCCGCGTCGTCAATCAGATACTTGTTGAAGCTGCCTTCATAGAAATACAGGCTGCCTTCGATTTCAGGATTGCTTAAGCTGCCCTTCAATACGAGGCGGTTGTCGAGGTTGCCGGTCAGACTGAAGTCCGGAGCCAGAGCCGCAATCAGCGGTTCAAGCCTGATGCCTTTCGTGTCGACCCTCAGGTTCGCAAAGGTTTCGTTTCCTGCCGGCTCAAGCCAGCCGTTAAGCAGATGTTCTCCCGTAGGCAGCCTGATGGCGAGCGAGTTTATAGCAAGGCGGCCCTGCTTCCAGGCAATCCCTCCGCGCGCGCTTGTCAGACGCTGCCCCATGACCTCGGCGCCGGCAAGGCTGATTTCTCCTCCGACTTCAGGCGCAGCAGCCGTTCCGCCGAGCACAAAGTCCCCTGAAAACCTTCCATAGCCCGTCTGTCCGGCTAAAGTCAGAAACGGTCTCAGCGGAAAGTCCGCAAAGCGCAGGAAGCCGCTGACGGTTCCGTCCTTTTTTAGGCTGGCGCGCGCCGCAAGCGAGCCCTCTTGCCCGGCGTAACCTGAAAGATTGTTAAGCATGATGGACTTATCGTCATATTCAACGTCTATTCTGAAATTGTGAAAAACATCGTCATTCCATCGCAAGGAAGCCATTTTGCCGAAAGCTTCCAGCCGGCCGACTTCTTTTTTCAGGACGCCCTTAACGGCAAAGTCGCCGTTTAAGACGGCTTGCTGGCCTTCAAGGCTCATGGCCTCGGCCATATTTACGCTGTCCGCGGTTATGGCGGCAGACAAGTCGCCGCTCTTGATGCAATACTCGGCAAAGGCAAAAACATTACCGCCGCCGTAAGAAATCTCAGCGCCTGCCAAAGTCAGGACATCATCCTGTGCGGAAACAGGCATCCGCACATTGCGCAGTGCCCTGCCACCAAAGGTTATCACGTCAGAAGTGAGCACGCCTGCCAGGGAGGGTCTTCCCCTCGTTCCGTTCACGAGCAGCGAGCCGCTAACCTTGCCGGCAGCAATCGACGGCGCCCAGACCTTCTGCAGGTCGACGGCGAAAAATTCAGCTGCAAGGTCTCTGGCGGTTGGTTCCGAAACATGTGACAAATCAACCCCGCCGTTTAAAACAACCTTCTCTCCGTTGACCAAAACTTCGAGCTTGTCTGCCGCTACGGTTTGCCGTTCAAAAGCAACCTTGCCGTTTAAGAGAAGGTCAAAGCTTTGTCCCTGCAGGGTCGCCTTGGCGCCTACCCCATCCAAAAGCCCGCCGCCTTCGAGGGCAATGTCCGTGCCGCTGCCGGACCAGCGCAGATTGAGACCGCGCACTGCGCCCTTAAGCTCGTCAATACCAAGATAGCGCGATGCAAGGCCGCCGAAAGGGTTGATATCAAAGTTCTCCGTTTTGAGGAAAAGCTGCCCCTTCGCTTTTGCGTCGACGCTTCCGGCTACCTTTAAAGCTTGACCGCCGTAGGCAAGCACGAGATCAAGTGCATAGTCGGGATTGGACTCTGCGCCAATCGTTCCGTCAACACCGAAAATCCAGCTGCCGTAGGGCGTGTCGATTTCGCTGCGCCCTTCCCGGATTTTGACCTCTCCGATAAAGTCAGACTTCTCAGTTTCCGTGGGTTTAAGAACATTCTTAACGTTCCAGTTTTCTTTTTCGTCCATGCGCAGATACAATACGGGGCGCACCAATTCCACCCGGTCGACCGCCTTGACGGGGTTTGCCGAGAAAAGTCCGCGCAGCAGGCTGAAGGTGAGGTTCATTTCCGGTATCCGTGCTATGCTTCTGCCCCTCTTGTCAAAAACCTCGACCTGCGATGCCCGCAGGTTTAAATCGTAGGACAAGTCAAACGTGCCTATCCTGACTTCGCCGTTCACGTATTGATTTGCCGCAGTCTTTATAACAGGCGTCATCCGCTGCAGCAATCCGGGCACAAAAAGCCGCAAAACCGCAAAATAAGCGGCTATAAGGAACACTGCCGCGATCAGGACAACAGTTTTTGCTTTGGACATGAATTTTGCCCCCACAATCTGCCGTAATCAACATAAAACCAACTTTATACTTATTCGACGTCCGGTCCCTCTTACCTGCCCAAAGGCGATCTTACACAAAAAATTCACAAAAAAACCTGCTACGGTTTTCTTCATAGCAGGTTTTCTCCAAATCAAGGTTTTTCGCGGACGGGCACGCCCATTGCCTTTTCCAGTTCCGCGCCGGATGTGTTGTAGTCATACAGAGCCTGGATGTAATTGTTCTTGGCCGCAGTCAGTGCCACCTGCGCGTCCATAACGTCAAGGTTCGTGCCGACGCCTGCCTGATAGCGCACCTGCGCGATGTGGTAGTCTTCCTCAGCCTTGTCCACCGCGACCTTAGCCGTACCGATACGTTTTTCAGCCTCGCGCAGGTTCAGATAACTGCTGCGAACGTCTAACTGTACGGCATCCCGCGTCTGGCGGTAGGTTTCTTCGGCCTTCACAAGGTTGGCATCCGCTGACCTGACTTTGGCCGCAGTTACGCCCGAGTCAAAAACGTTCAGGCTGACATTCAGGCCGACGCCCCAGTTCTCATTTTCATCGCCGGGCCAGGAATGCGCGGTCCAGGAATTGGTCGCACTGGCAGCCACCTGCGGCATAAAGCCCGACCTTGCGACCTTGACGCCGGCACGGGCGGCTTCCACGCCTGCCTCTGCCTGGAACAGCTCGGGCCTGTTGACAAGAGCGAAATTAATGCAGTTTTCCAAGGTATTGGCATACTCATAGTAGCCAAGCCTTTCGCTGACAATGAGTTCGGTATCGAGCGGGAGCCCGATCACGTTGTTGAGATTCGCTACCGCCAGATCATACGCATTCTGTGCCTTGATCAGATTCTGCTCGGCATCAGCCAGCTCGACCTCGCTGCGCAAAACATCGACCTTTGCGACGACTCCGACATCATACTGCGCCTGCACATTCTTCAGATGGGCGGTCAGCCGCTCGACGGAATCCCGGCTCAGCTGCAGGCTGTCCGTTGCCTCCAATACGTTGTAATAGCTGCTCGTTGCCGTCAGCTTGACCGCCTGGTAAGCTTCGTCCACGCCGTATTCGCTTGACCTGTAATTCTGAACGGCCTGCTCGATGGTTCCGCTCAGCCTGCCGCCGGTGTAAATCGGAAGCGCTGCGGAAAACGAATTGGAATGATTGTTTTCAGGCCCGGACTGACCTGAGCCGACAATCGCGTCGTAATAACCTCCGCGTCCCGACCTGTGCGCGAAATCAATGCTGAACCAACGCGAAGCCTTGGCCTCATCCTTTTTGGCTGCGGCCGACTGACTTGTCGCTTCGGAAATCTTCACGGTGGGATTGGTCCTGAGAGCCATCTCGATGGCCTTGTCCAGGGAAATTTCCACTGCGGCGAAAGCCGTTTGCGCCGACATCAGGCCCAGCACTGCGGCTGTCAGCAATATTTGTCTGCTTTTCCTGTATTTAAGCATTTTTCTTCCTCCCATACGAACTGACTGGCTGGTCAATACTAATAAATTATATAAATTCCCCCAGGGAATGTCAAGCCTTTCAGAAGTAGGTACGGACGCCGACGTAGGCATTTTCCGAACCGTGCCCCGTTACATCGAGGCTTTCTCCGACGAGCGAAATTTTGGGATTGAACATATATTCTCCGCCCACCTTGACCTTTGTTTCGTCAAAGTCATAAACATCGGTGTAAACCTTGAAGGAACTGCTGAGCCTGTAGTCAACTCCAACACCGAACTTGCCTCGCATCGAGCCCAGCCTGAAGGCGAAATCATCCACGTCGCGCCCGAACTGCAAATTTAGCTTGCTGCCGTCGCCAATGTCATCCGCTCCGAGATAAACGAAGCCGTTGCCGGAAGGGCGCAGCGTCACGCCCATATTGTGCAGCCAGTCGCCTCGCTTGTCGCTGTAAAGGGCCTCTGCCTGAAAACGCGAGCTTTCAAGCGTCGTCAGCACCTTGTTTGCTTTTTCACTTGTTTCCTTGGCGTTTTTGATGGTCGCGCGCAGATCCGACTCCGTCTTGGGGTCGGTGACAACCTTTTCAAGGGTCGCCGTCATTTTTTCCACACGTTCGCTTGCCCTGGCCAGGTTTTGCGACATGGCCGCAAGATCCCTTCCCGTCTGTCCGTCATTGTCGGCACCGGCTAAGATACTGTCAAGGTGAGTCGCGACATTGTTCATCCGTTCCGCCATCCGGCTAAGCTGCACGATCATCACGGAGATTTCCTTCTGATTGTCGGCTGCGACCTCCGCCATGACCCGGCTGAAGGTATTCAGATTGGCGCTGATGTCGCGGGCGTTCATAAAACCGTCACGCATCGATTGCTGCACCTCTTTGTCACCAAGCACGTTGTTCAAGGCATCCGCAATGCCTTCAAGCTTTTCCAGAACCTTGCCGGATGCGGCCATAAACTCATCAAGGCCTGCGCCCTGAGAGCCTTTGACTTTTTCACCGACGCCGATATAGCTGCCCGTGAGGACCGAAGGCGGCGATATTGCAACAAATTTCTCGCCCAGCATGCCGTCAGCACCGATGGAAAACTGCGAACCTTGCGGTATCCTGATTCCTTCCCTGATTTTCAGTGAGGCCTCGACCTTGTTGCCCTCTACGTTAACCGCTCTGACCGTGCCAACGTCCACACCGGCATAACGGACAACGTGTCCTTCCTTCAGACCTCCGACCTGGTCATAGATAACAGACATTCCGTAGCCGCCGCCCGCAAAGGAAAAAGTTCCCAAGAAAGAGATGATGGCCAAAAAGATTGCCAGTGCTCCGAGAGCCACTGCTCCTACTTTAACTTCACTCGTTCCTTTCATCCTTTGGTTAGCTCCCTTCTGCACACTTCAAGATAGTTCTGTCCGCTGATGAATTTCTGCAGTACGGGATGGGTGTTTAAACGCATCTCCGCCACCGTGCCGATAGCCGGAATCCTCGCCTCGTACAGAAGCGCTATTCTGTCGGCCACTTCAAAAACCGAGTTCATGTCATGAGTGACAAGAATCGACGTGACACCCATTGTTTCCCGAGTCTTGATAATCAATTCGTTGATGTTTTCCGACATGATCGGATCAAGGCCGGCTGTCGGTTCGTCATATAAGACTATTTCAGGCTGCAGCGCCGTTGCCCGTGCGAGGCTGACACGCTTTTTCATCCCGCCGGAAAGCTCGGCCGGATAGGACGACTGCACTCCCGGCAGGCCAACCTGTTCCAGCCTTGCGGCGACAATTGCCTGAATCTCCTCCTCTGACAGCTCCGTATGCTGGCGCAGTCCGAAGGCGACATTTTCACCGACGTTCATGAAGTCAAACAGGGCCGAGTATTGGAAAACCATGCCCATCTTTTTTCTTATTTCATTCCAGCGGTCTTCGTCAAACCGGGCAACATCCTCGCCCATAATCAGGATTTCGCCGCCCGTCGGTTCCAACAGCCCCACCAGAAGGCGGAGAATGGTGCTTTTGCCGCTGCCGCTCGGCCCGATAAAAGCAAGGGTTTCGCCTTTTCTGACATCAAAGGAAACCTCCCGCAATATTTCTTTTTCGCCGAAGGCCATGCTGACCTTGCGGAATTCGATTACTTTCTCAGGCACTTACATACCTCCGCTGACAAAAAGAATGATGGACAGGAAATAATTGCTGATAAAAATCAGAATGATCGACAGGACCACGGCGGCAGTCGTCGCAATGCCGACGCCTTCGGCGCCCTGCCTTGTCGAGAGCCCCTTATGGCAGCCTACAATCGCTATGATCGCTCCAAAGACACAGCCTTTCAGCATGCCTCCGACCATGTCGAAGGGTTCCATGAAGACCTTGATCGAATTGGTGTAGGTGAAGCTGCTGATGTTGGCATAATTCGTTGCCACAAGCCAGCCGCCGATGCTGCCGATAGCGTTCGCGAACACAATCAGTACGGGCATCATCAGAACCGCCGCCAGAATACGCGGTACAACGAGATAAGAGGTAGGATTCGTAGCCATCACGCGCAGCGCGTCTATCTGTTCCGTGACTTTCATCGTACCGATTTCCGCCGCAATCGCCG
>JAAYIB010000114.1 GCA_012744295.1 Acholeplasmataceae bacterium | reverse complement strand
GTCCGGCGATGGTCAGGGCCTCTGCCAAAAACTTCCGTGACGTCGTCATCGTCACCAATCCTTCGCGCTACAAACCGCTGATGGCAATGCTGGCGAAGCAGGGTGAAGTCGACATGGCAACGCGTAAAACGCTCGCTCAGGAAGCATTTAAACATACGGCGGAATATGACGCCGCCATTGCCTCGTATCTGGAAAAACAAATTGCCAAAGGGTAAATAATGCTGATTTGGGGGAAACTTGATGCGTATCTTAGTTATTGGCGGCGGCGGCAGGGAACACGCCCTCGTCTGGAAACTTGCCCGGTGTCAGGGCGTTGATAAAATTTTTGCAAGTCCCGGCAATCCGGGCATGAAGCTTTTGGCGGAATGTGTGGATTTGCCGCTGCAAGATCTTGAAGCGGTAGCGGATTTTGCTCAAAACCAGAACATAGGTCTGACCGTGGTCGGCCCCGAGGCTCCGCTTGTACAGGGAATTGCAGACGTTTTTCATGCAAGGGGACTGAAGATTTTCGGACCGACGGCAGCAGCCGCTGAAATTGAAGGCTCGAAGGCTTTCTCCAAGCAGTTGATGGAAAAATACAACATCCCGACAGCATTTTTTAAAATTTGTGAGGATATGGAAACCGCAAAGGCGTACATAAGGGAAAAAGGCGCTCCGATTGTTGTTAAGGCCGACGGGCTGGCGGCAGGCAAGGGGGTTGTCGTGGCAATGACAGAACAAGAGGCTTTGGATGCTGTCGACGACATGATGGGAACCTTGAAATTCGGAGGAGCGGGAGCCCGCATTGTTTTAGAAGAGTTTATGGAAGGAGAGGAAGCCTCTCTGCTTGCCTTTACTGACGGTGAGACAATCATTCCGATGGTGGCGGCTCAGGACCATAAGCGCGTTTTCGATAACGACGAAGGTCCGAATACGGGCGGCATGGGAGCGTACGCTCCGGCTCCCGTGATGACGGAAGCTTTGAAAGCGAAATGTGTGGAACTGATCTTGCAGCCGACAATCGCCGCGATGACGGCGGAGGGCAGAAAATATCAAGGCTGCCTCTATGCCGGATTGATGATTAATGGCGAGGACATCAAGGTAGTTGAATTTAACGCGAGGTTCGGTGATCCGGAAACACAGGTCGTCCTGCCTCTTTTGTCGGGCGATCTGGCAGAAATAATGCTTGCCTGCGCCACGGGCAGACTGCACGAGCTTGAGGTAAAATGGTCCGAGGGAGCGGCCGTCTGTGTCGTGATGTCCGCGGGCGGCTACCCCGGCATTTATGAGCAGCACCTTCCAATCAGTGGTCTTGCAGAAGCGGAAACGGTTCCAGGAACGATGGTTTTTCATGCCGGCACCAAGGAAATAGCCGGCGGCATTGTGACCGCCGGAGGGAGAGTGCTTGGCGTGACAGCTGTCGGCGAAAGCATTGCACAAGCCAAGGAAAAGGCCTACGAGGCCGCAGGCAAAATTAACTTTGTCGGAGCGCATTATCGCAGGGACATTGCCTGGCGGGCGCTTAGGGATAAATAGAATCAGGGCGTACTGTTGTTGGAATTTTTTCACGGCAGTACGCCTTTGTTTAAATAGAAAATGTATGAAAAGTAACAAAAAAAATTTGCCGTAAATTTGGTTTAGTGGTAGAATATATAAAATATTTTAGTAGAAGGATGGTTGATGATGGCTTATATTTATGAAGGCACGGCACATACATTCAGCGAGTATTTACTGGTACCGGGTTATTCGGGTATAGATTGTGTTCCGGCTAAAGTGGACCTCAAGACCCCGCTTGTCAAGTTCAAAAGGGGCGAAGAACCGGCTGTCACCATGAATATTCCTTTGGTTTCCGCAATTATGCAGTCTGTTTCCGACGACGCAATGGCAATTGCCTTGTCCAAGGAAGGCGGGATTTCCTTTATTTATGCTTCGCAATCGATAGAAAGCGAGGCGGCGATGGTTGCGCGAGTCAAATCCTATCGTGCCGGCTTCGTGACAAGCGATTCCAATATTACTCCGGACAGCACGCTGGCAGACATTTTGAAATTGAAGGAGCTGACCGGACATTCTACCGTTGCCGTAACTTCTGACGGGACTGTCAACGGCAAGCTGGAGGGCATTGTTACCAGTCGTGACTACCGCGTCAGCCGCATGAACCCGGATACAAAGGTTTCGGACTTCATGACACCGATCAAGTCGATGATTGTTGCCAAAAGCACAACTTCCCTTAAAGAAGCCAATGATATTATCTGGGACAACAAATTAAATACGCTTCCCATAATTGACGAAGAAGGAAGACTGCTTTACATGGTCTTCCGCAAAGATTACGCCTCCCACAAGGAGTATCCGCTGGAACTACTCGACGACAAAAAGAGACACGTAGTAGGCGCAGGCATCAATACCAGGGATTATGAGGAGCGCGTTCCCGCCCTTGTTGAAGCGGGCGCGGACGTTCTCTGCATTGATTCTTCGGAAGGTTTCAGCGAATGGCAGAAAATCACGTTGGCCTGGATTCGTGAAAAATACGGGGAAACGGTCAAGGTTGGGGCCGGCAACATTGTCGACCGCGAGGGCTTCCGTTTTCTGGCCGAGGCGGGCGCGGACTTCGTCAAGGTCGGTATCGGCGGCGGTTCCATCTGCATCACCCGTGAGCAAAAGGGAATAGGCCGCGGGCAGGCGACAGCGATCATTGAGGTAGCCAAGGCCCGCGACGAGTATTTCAAGGAAACAGGTATTTATGTTCCCATCTGCTCCGACGGCGGTATTGTCTATGATTATCATATGACTCTGGCGCTCGCAATGGGAGCCGACTTCATGATGCTCGGACGCTATTTTGCCCGTTTTGACGAAAGCCCAACCAACAAAGTCAACATTAACGGCAGTTACATGAAGGAGTACTGGGGCGAAGGCTCCAATCGTGCCCGTAACTGGCAGCGCTATGATATGGGCGGCGCTTCGAAGCTATCCTTCGAAGAGGGTGTTGATTCCTATGTGCCCTATGCCGGCAGCCTGAAAGACAACATAACGCTTTCCCTGAACAAGGTGCGTTCCACCATGTGCAACTGCGGCGCTCTCAGCATCAGCGAACTTCAGGCCAAAGCCAAGCTGACGCTTGTTTCGGCAACGAGCCTCGTAGAAGGCGGCGCGCATGACGTCATGCTGAAAGACACCAATATTACGAACAATTACATCAAATAGAACAAGCATATTCGCGCCTCCTTTCAGAACGCATTGTGTATACATTCAATATGTATTGACACAAAATGTTCACAAAGGTTAGAATTAACCTATTAATATAAGGAGAAAGGCTGTGTAAAAATGAACTTATCCAAGAAATTTTTGAGCGCTGCGGTTTGTGCCATGCTGCTTGTGGCAATCGGTCTTATGGCCGGCTGCGGCGGTGAGAAGAAAGAAGCAAAAAAAGTTTTGAAGGTCGGCATGGAATGCGGTTATGCTCCTTACAACTGGACACAGACAAATGCCGATAACGGCGCTGTCAAGATTGCAGGAAGCTCCGAGTACGCAAACGGTTACGACGTTATGATCGGCAAATTGCTTGCCGAGTCAATGGGGGCAACTCTTGAAGTCCACAAGATTGAATGGGACGGCCTGGCACCGGCAGTTTCTTCCGGAAAAATCGACGCCGCCATTGCCGGCATGAGCATTACCAGCAAACGCAAGGAAAGCGTTGATTTCACGGTACCTTACTATTATGCCAACGTTGTAGGTCTTGTCCGCAAGGATTCACCCCAGGCTTCCGCTAAAAGCGTTGCCGATTTGAAGGGCGCGGTCGCAACTTCCCAGCTTAACACAATTTGGTACGACCTGATTGACCAGGTTCCCCAAGTACAGAAATTACCTGGTATTGAAAATGTTCCGGGTATGATTGTTGCCCTGAAATCCGGCAAATGCAACCTCATCGTGACAGATATCCCTACGGCAATGGCTGCATCATTTGCAAACAAGGAACTTGCCGTACTTGAGTTTGCCGCCGACAAAGGCTTCAAAACAACAAAAGAAGACGTGGAAATCGGCATAGCGGTTAAAAAAGGCAATGCCGAGCTGGTTAAGTCCATGAACGCCAAGTTGAGCAAGATGACGGAAGCCGATTTTAAAAAGATCATGGCTGACGCTATAAAAATTCAGCCTTTAGCAAAATAAGCAAATTTTATGATACGGGGCGGCCTTGCCGTCCCGTATTGACTTCGGGCGACATGACAAGGTGGGAATAAATATGACAACGATGCCGACTACCTTTTTTGAGTGGGTATTTTTCTTATTGCAGCAATATGGCGGAATTTTTGTCAAAGGCGCGGTTGTTACGTTGCTGCTGGCTTTGGTCGGAACCTTTATCGGCTGTCTGATAGGCTTTGTGGTAGGACTCATTCAGACGATTCCGGTTGGTCCGAATACGGGAGCGGGGAAAAGGGTTTTTTATAAAATAGTCCGCTGGCTGCTCGACGCTTACGTCGAATTGTTCCGCGGAACGCCGATGATAGTGCAGGCGATGGTTGTATACTATGGTTCCATGAGCGTTTTTGATATTGATATGTCGGCAATGTTTGCCGGCTTTCTCGTGGTTTCGATTAATACGGGCGCATATATGGCCGAAACGGTCCGCGGCGGCATTAATTCCATCGACCCCGGGCAAACGGAGGCTGCAACAGCGATTGGCATGAATCATTACAAGACTATGCGCTGCGTAATTCTGCCTCAGGCATTACGCAACATTATGCCGCAAATCGGTAACAATCTCATTATTAATATCAAGGACACTTCGGTCTTGAACGTTATTTCGGTTACGGAACTTTACTTCTCGTCCAAATCTGCGGCCGGCGTCTATTACAAGTATTTCGAGGTTTTTTTCATTACCTGTGTGATTTACTTTGTGATGACATTTACAGTATCCCGCATTTTGCGCTGGATTGAAGGCAGAATGGAAGGACCTCGTGATTACCAGCTTGTGACCTATGACCCGATGCATGACCCTTGTGGGCACTTCCCGCTGCCGACGATCAAGAAGGAACAGGAGAAATAGCATGGAGCAGGATAAAAGGATTTTACAAATCACGAACTTGCGCAAAAATTTTGGAGACCGCGAGATTCTGAAGGGAATTGACTTCAGCGTCGACAAGGGGGACGTTGTCTGCATTATCGGCCCTTCGGGCTCCGGCAAGTCGACGCTGATACGCTGTATTAATTTTCTGGAGACGCCCACCTCAGGAGATATTTATTTCAAGGGAGAGAACGTGCTCGCAAAGTACAATGATCTTTCACTTTATAGGACGAAGGTTGGCATGGTATTTCAGCAATTCAACCTTTTCAGCAACATGAGCGTTCTGGAAAACTGTATGGTCGGACAGACAAGAGTATTGCGCAAGGATAAGGAATCAGCCCGCCAGACTGCGATGAAGTATTTATATTATGTCGGTATGGCCGATTACATCAACGCCAAGCCGCACCAGCTTTCAGGAGGGCAGAAACAGCGTGTGGCAATAGCGCGTGCGATGGCTTTGGAGCCGGAGGTGCTGCTCCTTGACGAGCCAACTTCGGCGCTCGATTCGGAAATGGTCGGAGAAGTACTTTCCGTAATGCGCGAGCTGGCGGAGGCAGGACTGACGATGATCGTCGTTACGCATGAAATGGCTTTTGCCCGGGAGGCTGCTTCAAAGGTAATATTCATTGACCAGGGCGTCATTGCGGAGGAGGCAACGCCGGAAGTAATTTTCAAAAATCCGGCAAATCCCCGAACCAGGGAGTTTCTTTCCCGCTTTAACCAGAATAATTAAACCGGAGCCTCCGTCTGCCGACAAACAGACGGAGTTTTTTACTACTGAAGAAGGGTTGCGCTGATAATGTTTAAGTATGTTTTTTTGCTGATGCTTTTGTTTCTTGGCGGTATCGCCGAAGCGGGCGGACGGATTTTGTACGTTCCGCTTGACGACCGGCCGGTCTGCCTTGACTACAGCGCAGCTACCTTCAGCGCGGCAGGCTGGGAAGTCAGGACGCCGCCTGCGGATATATTGCCTTCATCTAATCGGGGCGGAAACATCGATGCCCTTTATGCCTGGCTTACGGCAAATGCTTCACGCGAAGATATCGCCGTGGTTTCGGCGGACAACCTCATTTATGGCGGCCTGGTACAGTCGCGCACGCACAATTTGTCAGCACGCGAACTGAAGGACAGGACAGAGCGGTTTCTGCGCTTCAAGCAGGAAGCGGGAGGGATGCCTGTCTATGCTTTTGTGACGATTATGCGTTCGGCAAGAGCAAGCGGACCACCGGCCGAACCTGATTATTACGTGAAACACGGCCCCGCCCTCTTTCGCCTCGGAGCTTTGCGTGACAAAAGCGAAACGGAAAGATTGAGCAGAGGCGAGAGAAAAGAGTTGGCGTTGTTGGAAGCTTCGCTGCCCAAAGACGTGTTTGCGGATTATTATGGCCGTCGTGAGCTGAACCTGCAGGTGACAAAAAGGCTTCTTTACGCTGCGGACAACGGTGCCTTCGATTATCTGCTGCTCGGACGGGATGATACAGCAAATTTATCGGAGGCGCATCGTGAAGCGCGCCGGCTTTCAATTGTGAATGCCGGCTTAAAGCAGCGCAAGACAAGGTTTTTGGCAGGAGCCGACCAGCTTGGCATCCTTCTTTTGAATCGTGCCGTCAGTAAGGCGGGCGCCGCTGTGCCGATTATATATCCGTTCTACGCAGAGGGAACGGGAGCCTCAACCGTGCCGACATACGAAGATGAGACAGTCGGAGAGTCGGTGCGCAGCCAGATTCTGGCCGCAGGCGGTTGGCCGGCCCGCAGAGATGACAATGCTGACCTTGTGCTGGCTGTAAGTACGCCGGAAAAAGGACGGACGCTGCCCGCAGACGACGTAAGAAATACTGCAGAGCTCTCTGCGTTCAAAAAGAAATTCTTAAGCAGTGTGGAGGCTTTTCTGAGCAAGGGAAAAATGGTGGGAATCGCAGACGTGTGTTATGCCAATGGCTCCGACAACGCTCTCGCTGCAGCATTGTTTGACGAAGGCCTGGCTTTTCGGCTTGCTTCTTATGCCGGCTGGAACACCGCGTCTAACACCGTCGGCTTTGCTCTTGTGCAGGGAGTTCAGGCAACCGGCATGTCAAGTGAGGAAAGGTACAAGCTTCTTCTCATAAGGTATCTTGACGAGTGGGCCTACCAAAGCAACGTCAGGCTGGAAGTGCGCAAGGAAATTGTCTGGCCCAACGAGTGGTGCGAAGGATACTTCAAACCGAACGAGACGGCTCAGCTGGAGCGCATGGCAACTTATAAAATCAAGCGTTTCCTGCGAAATCGTATTAGCGGGAAAAAGCTCGATGCCTATAAATTCTCATACCCCTGGAACAGAACATTTGAAATCAAGGTGGAAGCAATAAAATGAAGCTAAAAACAGAGAAAGCCCGAAAGCAGCTCTTCGGCAGCTTCCGGGCTCTTTCCGGCAGGTTCATTCCTTCCAGGGGATGGCTCTTTTTTCCAACCATTGCAAGGCGGCATGAAAGATCAGGCCGAGCAAAGAAAGTACGATGACGCCTGCCATCAGCTTGTCCGTAATCATCAAGTCACCATAGTGGAGGATGAGCGCTCCTATTCCCTCACGTGCCGCAATCATTTCGGCCGCTACCAACAGCAGCAGCGAGGTGCCGGCAGCCAGCCTCAAGCCGGCAAAAATCATGGGAAGGGCACCGGGCAGTACGACGCTTTTCAATGTAAGCCAGCGTCCGGCATTGAAGCTTACCGCTACCTTGATCAGCAAAGCGTCAACATTCCTGACGCCGGAGTAGGTGTTCATGGCCACGGGGAAAAAGACCCCCAGAGCGATTATTGTGATTTTGGAGAGCTCGCCAATGCCCAGCCAGAGAATGAAGAGCGGCAGCAAGGCGATTTTAGGTATCGGGTAAAGTGCTTGTATCAGAGGCGTGCCGACTTTGTCACCCAAGGCCGACGCACCCGTAAGCAGGCCGAAGAGCAAGCCGGCGAGGCTTCCTAACAGAAAACCGGCGATTATCCGTTTCAAGCTGGCAGCCAGATTACTCGCGATTTCTCCCGTAAGTGTCATCTCCCACAGAGAACAAATAATTTCCGAAGGAGAGGGTAAAAAGAGAGAGGAGACCAAACCGGTCCTGCAGACCGCTTCCCACAGGGCGAGAACGGCAATCATGGCAAGCGCTGATACCCAGCCCGGATACGTTTTTTGCCAGGGAAGCATTTTGTTTTGCACTTTGTAATCAGCCATTTTCTTCCACCTCTAAAAGAGCAGCCCGCGCGTCCTTGCTGATATGCTCCCAGATTGTCCGGACGTATTCGTCGATAGCCCCGGTATGTTCCGCACGCTCGCGCTCAAGCCGTGGTATTTTTATCTCAATGATATTGCTGACGCGGCCGGGTCTGCGCGAAAGGAGGACCACCCTGTCGGCAAGGAGCACTGCTTCCTGGATATTGTGCGTCACGTAGAGCGTGCTTAACCTTGTTTTTTCCCAGAGGGCAACAAGTTCCTCCTGCATGATGGTGCGTGTCTGCGCGTCAAGAGCCGAAAAGGGTTCATCCATCAGCAAGACGTCGGGACTAATGACCAAGGCACGTGCAATGCCGACTCTTTGGCGCATGCCGCCCGACAATTGATGCGGAAAGGATTGTTCAAAACCTGACAAGCCGACCAGCTCGATATAATGCATTATTTCGTCCTTGAGCGCGGCTTTAGGCGTACCGGCGGCTTCGAGGCCGAACGCGATGTTTTCATAAACCGAGCGCCAGGGGAACAGGCCGGTTTCCTGGAAGACGATGCCGAAAGCCGGCATACGCCCGGGAGATGCGTCCTTGAAATAAATGCTGCCGCATGAAGGACTCAGGAGACCGGCAGTCAGGTTGAGCAAAGTTGACTTGCCGCAGCCGCTGGGGCCGACAATGGCGACAAATTCTTCCTCGGCAATGCTCAGGTTGATATCTTCGAGAGCGGTGAGTTCTTTTCCGCGTACTCCAAAGCTTTTGCTGACGCCTTCGATGATTAACTTCATTGTTTTCCTCCGCATAATTAAAAATAATGGGCGGAAGTTGCTTCCACCCATGCAGACAATCAATTTTTAAGCGCGTTTTCCAAAATAACCGCGTTCGTGACCTGGTCCGCCGACAATTTGCCTTTGATCATTTCGTGGGAACTGTACCAATCGATCTGGGTTTTGATATCGCTTGCAAGAAGTCTGCCGTTGCGGTCTATATAAGGGAGGCCCAGTTTTACCTCAGCTTCGGGAGCATTTGTATATTTCGCGATGATTTTGACTATTTCATCAAGCTGTTCCGGAGACTTTTTTGCCACCGCGGCATCGTAGTAGTAGTTGCAGGCCTTGCTGTAGGCGCGCAGGAAACGGACCCCGACCGCCTCTTTTTTCAAGAACTCGGGCGAGAAAAACAGCGCCGAGGTTTGGTAGGGAATGACATCGCCGACCTGAGTGATCATCTTGCCGAAACCTGCTGACTGAACCTTGGTTACGTTTGGCTCATTCAGGATGCAGGCGTCGATTTGCTTGCTTTCAAGCGCTGCCATGATGGCGCTGAGTTTTCCGAGAGGAACGAGTTCGACATCGGTCAGCGACATGCCTTTGGCCTCGAGCAGGCGTCCAAGCATATAATGAAAGGTGGAGCCGATCTGGGTGATGCCTATTCTTGTGCCTCGCAAACTTTCGATTGTCGTAACGCCCGAAGCATAGGCCGAAGTGTTTGCGATGAGTGCCGATGAGGGAAAACCTTTTTCCTCGCGCCCTTTGTCTGCAACTATGGCAAGCTTCTGATTGCCTGCAGCCATATTGAAGAGGCTGGCCGTGATTCCGGTTGCGCCGACATCAACCTTGGAAGAGGCGGTCGCGACAGCAATAGGATGCGCTGCATCGAACCACTCTGCCTTTATCGTAATGCCCTCCTGCTTAAAATAGCCCTTGTCCATTGCTATGAAAAGAGGGGCGGAGCTTGTCAGTCTGAGCATTGCCATAGATACCTCGGTCTTTTCTTTGGTAACGGCTTTCGGGTCGTCGGACTTGGCGCAGCCGGAAAAAGGCAAGACCATTAGCAGGGCCAGCAGTGCGGCAAATTTTTTTTTCATCAGAGCAGCCTCCTTGTCAGGAAAATATTTCGTTCGGCAATTTTCACAAAGCTGCCGTACTGTCATAGATTATTGTAACGTATAATAATAGAAAAAACACGTATTTTATTCAAATCCGCATAAAATGTGCCTTAAAAACAAGAAACTATCCCGGCCTTGCATAGAAAACACTTTCGGCAAAGGTCAGGCATTGATATAATGAAATGTGTAACAGTTGGGAGGTAATATGATGTTAAAGTTAAATAGAAAAAGCAGAACATGGCTTTCGGTGATGGCAATCACCTGCAGCCTGCTGCTCTGCGATGAGGTTCAGGCCGCTGACAAGGTTTTTTCTGAAGATGACATTCAGCGGGGAGAAGTGCTTTCCGTAGCCTACGGCGACGTAGACGGCGACGGTGAGGAAGAAGGCGTTTTCCTTATGGGCAGCAAGTTCAGCGCGGATTCCCAATATTATACGAAGCTTTACCTTTTTACGCGGGACATGAAGTCCGGCAAGCTCGAAGGCGCCATAAGGCCGACACTGCCGGGAGGCTACGACTGTTCTCTGCGTCTGGGCGACCTGACGGGAAACGGTGTTGACGATATCGTGATTTCTGCGCCGACAGGAGGCAGCGGTGGCATTGTTGCTTATCGAATCATAGACTTCACCGATAACAAGCCCCGGGAAATCTTCACGGAGGCAGACAATTCGGGCGTCAACGTAAAGGGCCAATACCTGCCTGACTACAAGGTGATGCTTGTTCTTGCCGATGAGTCAAGGGAGATAACCCTCGACGTCGGACCAAATCTTGCATTTTACAAATATCTTGGCGTTTATGACGAGAAAGGACGACTTCTCAAGGACTACCATCGCCCTTACGGACAATATCTTTCGGGACTCCTGATTGTTGACACCGACGGCAACGGTACGGCGGAAGCAGTAACGACGCAGCGGATTGTGGGACTTAACAATACCGATACTTTAGGTTATGTCAGAGCCGTCTGGCATTACACCGCAGTGAACTGGCAGCTGAACAACTACGCCTTTCACAGTCCGGCCTACTGGCAGGGGCAGGGAGCCGCTGCCGAAACCTTCATAGGAATAGGCGGTTACAAGGTGATTCCGGAAAAAGCCGTTTTGGGCAGAACCGAGATAGTCTATCCGCACGTTGTCAATCTGGGCAGGGGGCCACAGCAATGGAAGCTGAACAGCGAGATAGAAGGTTTTGTCCGCAAGGAATTGGAAAAGATTGCCGGCAAAGGTTATCTTGAGCTTAATTACGAAGTAAAATACGGTGGTTATGACTTCCTGAGCCTAATTATGAACGGACGAGGTGAAGGGCGGGAGGTACCGGCAGCAATAACAAAGGTTTTCAATTTTGATACTTCAACAGGTGAGGCCATCAGTTTGGAGGATCTCTTGGGCGGGGAGAAAAAACTCTGGGAAAAGCTTGGCCAGATAGGCCAGCCGAAGGAAATCAAGCCGGCGCAGGACAAATTCGAGGGCTATTATTTTGACGGCGAGTTTTTGGTGTTGCTGCAGAAAAATGATGGAAAAAACCGCTTAGAAGAAATATTTGTGCCTAAAAAAGAACTGTTTGAAACCTTCCGTAACAACCGGATAGAAAAAAACTGACTGGTCGGTCAAAAAGAGAAAAAAGAAGAAAACTGACGGAAAAAAGAGAATTAGAGTTATAATTCCCTCTTAAAGCGATTTGCGTTTGCCGGTCGGATAAACTATAATAAGCAATATGTTAAAAATCGCGGTGCCATTGTGCGTTAAGGCAAAGAAGCCTTAAACGGAGGAGGATAAGATGTTGTGTAAAAAGAAAAAACTGGCGCTGGCATTTTTGGCGGCGGCAGCCCTTGCGCTGACCGGCTGCGGAGGCCAAAAGGCTGCAGCGCCGCAGGAAACACTTGTCAAGACTATGGAAGTAATTCAGCGTGACACGCCGATTGTCTACGAGTATAGCGGTTTCGTCGAGGCTCAGAACGAGGTGCAGATGAAATCCCGCGTTACCGGCATGATTACGGAAAAACATATAAACGGCGGCGACAAGGTCGAAAATGGTCAGCTGATGTTTGTAATCGATCCCCGGTCATACCAGGCCGCGTCATTGAACTACCAGGCGCAGCTGGCAAGTGCCCAGGCAAATTTGAGCAGAATCAGGCGCGATGCCGAGCGTTATCAAAAACTATATGAGCAGGGAGCGATTTCCAAGCAGACGCTTGACAACACCCTTTCCGAACTTAAGCAGGGAGAAGCCCAGGTGAATGCGCAGGCTGCCCTACTGTCCGCGGCTCAGGTTGACGTAGGCGAAACAAACATAGTCGCTCCGTTCAGCGGCAAAGTATCCGCCAATGAACTGGCCGCAGGTACTTTTGTGACCGCGGGGAACACGATTCTAGCGACGATCTCGAACAGTGATCCGGTCAGAGTCAAGTTCAATCTTTCAGAAACGGAGTACCTGAACCTGATGGCAGTAAAGTCGGCTGCCGGACATGCGCCTTTAGAGAGCCTGACCATTGTCCTGTCCGACGGCAGCACTTATCCGCTCAAGGGAAAGCTGACACAGGTCGACCGCAGTATCAGCGAAGGTACGGGAACGCTGACGGTGAAAGCCGAATTCAGCAACCCAGACAATATTCTGCTGCCGGGCATGTTTGCCAGGCTGCAGGCTAACGTGGGCACCAAGAAGAATGCCTTGCTTGTTCCGCAGCGGGCAGTTACTGAAATCATGTATAAAGCTTTCGTATATGCTGTCACCAAGGAAAACAAGGTGGAGATGAAGGAGGTCAAGCTCGGCGCGCGCGTCGGCAGACTTTGGGTTGTTGAAAGCGGTCTTGACGGAACGGAAACAATCATAGTAGAAGGCACGCAGAAGGTCAAGAAGGATTCGGCGGTCAAAACTCAGCCGATCACTGAAGAAGAGCTGGACACAACCACCAATATCTGACAAGGAGGTAATAAATAGTGGCACGTTTTTTTATTGACCGACCTGTCTTTGCAATAGTGCTGGCGATTCTTATCACCTTGTTAGGCGCGATTGCCGGATTTAACCTGCCAATCGCCCAGTATCCGAATATTACAAAGCCTCAGATTACGGTATCGACTAATTACGTCGGAGCAGATGCTTCTACTGTAGAGCAAGCTGTCGCTCAGGCCATCGAGCAAAGGGTCAACGGCGTCGAGAACATGCTGGACATGCGTTCGACGAGCACAAACAACGGCGGCTACACGCTTGATGTTTACTTCAATCTGGACAAGAACGCCGATATTGCGGCGGTCGAGGTGCAAAACCGCGTTGACCAGGCCAAATCCTCCATGCCGGAGGAAGTTGCCGCCTACGGTATAACGACAACAAAAAAAGCGGCGCAGACTATCATGTATTTCTCTTTGCATTCTCCGGACAATGTTTACGATGGAATGTTTCTGAAGACGTACGCGATGACGAACTTTCTTGATGCTGTCAAACGCGTAAAGGGTGTATCGACAGTAGACGTTTTCGGTCCGGAATATTCTATGCGTATATGGCTGCAGCCTGATAAAATGGCGCAGCTCGGGGTAACGGCAAACGATGTTTCCCAGGCCTTGAATACCCAGAACATACAGGCGCCGGTAGGCGCTATCGGAGCAAGGCCTACAGCGGCGGAGCAGGAGTTTCAGTACTCCGCCAGCGCTCAGGGCCGTTTGACAAGTGAAGAAGAATTCGGAAATATTATCGTGCGTTCGCACGACGGGAAAAACCTTAAGCTCAAGGATATTGCACACATTGCGCCCGGCTCGAGAAACGACGCCATCGTCGGCAGACTGAACGGCGGCGACTCCGTTATTTTCCCTGTCTATCTGACGAGCGACGCGAATGCGCTGGAAACAGTGGCTAATATCAGGGCCGTGCTGGATGACGCCGCGACTCGCTTCCCGCCGGGCATGGAACTGTCAATAGTGCAGGACAACACTGACTACATAGTTGAATCACTGACCAAGGTGGCTCATACTTTTTTTGAAGCATTGCTGCTTGTCCTGCTGGTTGTTTACATTTTTCTCGGAAACTGGAGAGCTACGCTTATTCCGATGCTCGCAGTGCCTGTTTCATTAATAGGGACATTTGTTGCCTTCGTGTTTCTGGGTTTTACCATCAACACGATCAGCATGTTCGCAATGATTCTGGCAATCGGCCTCGTTGTTGATGATGCCATAGTAGTGGTTGAGGCGGTTGAGCACCACATCCAGGTTACCGGGCTTTCGCCTAAAGAAGCCACCTATCGGGCAATGAAGGAAGTGTCGGGACCTGTTGTGGCGATAGCGTTTATTTTGGCATCTGTTTTCATTCCGGTTGCCTTTCTCGGCGGAACGGTGGGGCAGCTGTACAAGCAGTTCGCCCTTACGATTTCTGTTTCGATGGCCCTTTCGGCCATAGTTGCGTTGTCGTTAACCCCGGCACTGTGCGCAATGATTCTGAAACCGCATAATAAAACGGGTGAGCCGAAAGGAATTATTGACAAGGCAGTAAGAGCTTTCAACAATTGGTATGCAGGTATTTTGGCAAAATATACGGTTAACGTCGAAAAGGCCATCAGAAACACCAAACGTGTTTTTGCCGCCCTTGCGGTAATGGTTATTTTGATCGTCGTGATGGCTAAGACTCTTCCCTCCGGTTTTGTTCCCGATGAGGACCAGGGAGCCTGCGTGGTAGCCTTCAATCTTCCCGAAGCGTCTTCGAGCAATCGTGGCATCCAGGCGATGCTGAAGGCCGGCGAACAGATCGGCAAGCTGCCGGGAGTAAAGTCTGTAATCGAGGTTTCGGGTATGGACATACTTACCGGCGCTCCTAAGGCAAGTGCAGGTCTATTAGTAGCTGCCATGGAAGATTTTGACAAGCGCGATGTTGATGTGCAGTCGACGATAGGCAGAATATACGGGATCGGCGCGGGGATGCCGGAAATCAACATGATGGCTTTCAATATGCCCGCACTGCCGGGAGCCTCAAGCACAGGTAATCTCGGACTTTACCTGATGAATCTGGGGGGAGATTCGGTTGAGCAGATGAACGTATTGGCTCAGAACTTCCTGCAAAAGGCTAATCAGAGGCCGGAAATCAAGGTTGCTTATACAACCTTCAACACAAACACGCCAGCCTATAAATTCATCGTGGACCGCGAGAAAGCCGAATCTCTGGGAGTTCCCGTAGCAAGCGTCTATGCAGCGCTGCAGACCTTTTTAGGCGGTGCCGAAATCAATGATTTCAACCGCTTCGGGCGTACCTGGAAAGTCGTGATGCAGGCAGACGCCCAATACAGAACAGATGTCGATTCCATGCGCATGTTCTATGTGCGGAGCAACAAGAACACTATGGTGCCGCTGAATACCCTGGTAAGATATGAAAAAAGCAATACGGTACCTTCGATTACAAGATTCAACGGCGCAAGCGCGATGAAGATTGCGGGAGACCCTGCTCCCGGTTACAGCACAGGTCAAGCCATGGCAGCGCTCGAAGAGGTTGCGGCCGAAGTTGTGCCGACAACTTATTCCTATGAATGGGTTGACCAGAGCCGCGACCAAATTGAATCGGGCGACAGTTCAACAAGGGTGTTCGCAATCTCACTTATTTTCGTCTTTCTTTGTCTGGCAGCTCTTTATGAAAGCTGGTCGGTGCCGCTGGCAGTACTTTTGTCAGTGCCGTCGGCAGTTTTTGGCTGCTTTTTGGTGCAGTATGCAAGAGGCCTGCAAAATGACGTTTATATGCAGATTGGCTTAATTACCCTGCTGGGGCTGGCTGCCAAGAATGCAATATTGATTGTTGAATATGCAAAAATGAACATGGAGAATGGTGAAACCCCCGTGCAGGCTGCAATAGATGCCGCCAAGCTTCGCCTGAGGCCGATTCTGATGACGTCATTTGCCTTCATACTCGGCTGTCTGCCTTTGGCCATTGCCACGGGTCCGGGCGCCGGCGCGCGCGTGTCGATGGGTAACGCGGTCGTCGGAGGCATGACTATTACAACCTTTATCGGTATTTTTCTTATACCTGTTCTTTTCGTTTTCATTGAAAACCTGTTCAGTAAAAAGCAGGAAAAGTAAAATAATAATGCAACGAGCTCCGACTTTTGTCGGAGCTCGTTGTTCTTTGCAGGACTTTTGCTGTTTTTGTCTAAATTAGATATATTCGCTTTGCAAAAAAAGGAGCTAAAACAATTGAAAAAGGTTCTGATTGGACGCGTTTTTCTGCAGCAAGTCTGGTCCTTAACGAAAAGTTATTGGCAGTCAGATGAAAAAAGAAAAGCATTTTACTTATTGGGAACGATCCTAACTCTTACTTTTGCCCATGTTTACGTGCTGGTCCTTTTAAACCGCTGGAATAACGCTTTTTACACGGCTTTGCAGAATTATGAAACAG
>JAAYIB010000113.1 GCA_012744295.1 Acholeplasmataceae bacterium | reverse complement strand
TGCTCTCTGTTTCCGTCAGCAGCTTCTGCCTTTCAACCTCGGCCTCCTTAACCAACAGCTCAACTTGCTTTCTGCCGCTTTGCTTCACTTCATCCGCTGTTTCCTGCGCAATGGCGAGCGTGTTATGCATCGTCGCTTCCATTTGCTCGAAGTATTCAAGCTTGGTTGTAGCACGATCAAGCGCTTCCTTCAGCTCGATGTTGTCCTGGTAAAGCCTTTCGAAGTCCTTGACCACCTGTGCGAAAAACTCGTCGACCTCTTTGCTGTCATAACCGCGAAATTCCTTATTAAACTTTTTGCCATGCAAATCCAAGGGTGTTAACATGTTTCCCCTCCCGCGACTTATTCAGATAAAACGTTTCAGCGTGACGCTTATCCGCCCTTTTTTGGTTGTTCCTCTGACTTCGGCAACTTCGACGCGTCCACGGCTGCGGAAGGAAATTATGTCGCCTTCGCTGACCGCCTGTGACGCGTTCTTCGCTTCTTTCCAGTTTACCTTGACATTCTGGCTCTTGATTTCTTCCGCCATCCTTGAACGGGATACCCCGTAACCCGCGGCCGCTACGGCATCAAGGCGCAATGCCGATACCGTCGCGCTGATTGTCTTTATCTTTTCTTCCTTTTGCTGCAGCCGGTTTTCGTCAATCAGTTTCAGGGAAACCGGCGCGGACCCGATTTGCGTCAGGTTGCTCTCAATATAGGATGTAAAAGCCTTGTCTGCGACAAACTGAGCGCCTTCGGGAATAAAGACGATGTCCCCCAGGATTTCGCGTTTGCAGCCGAGGCCCATAAAGGCACCCAAGATGTCCCTGTGGCTGAGGTCATAATAGCGCTTGTCCCATTCAACCTGAAAGTACTGAAGCGAAAAGTCGGGCCTGCCGAAGAAATCCTCTGAAACAAAGGCCGCTTTCGCCCGTTCGGAATTTTGAAAGCCTCCGTTTGTCTCGACGAGCATGCCCCCAACGTTGGCCGCCACTATTTCGGCTACGCTCAGCCCATGCGGATCCAGGAAATCGCTGGTCTTGAACTTCCTGTTTTTTTGCACGGCTTCGGCTAAATCCAATAATTTTGCCGCCAAATCTTCGTCTCCGCTGCTGCGGAAGTATCTAAGAATCTTTTCTCTGTCTGCCATTTTATCTTCCTTTTAATTTCTCGCTGCGTTCCAAAACCGCCATGACCGCGTTAAAGAAGGCTCCCCTGACTCCCTTGCTTTCCAGTGCGTGAATACCCGCGATCGTGGTGCCGCCCGGAGAAGTCACCTGGTCCCGCAGCTGTGCCGGATGCAGCCCTGTCTCAACGGCCATCTTGCCTGCTCCGGCAAAAGTCTGCGCCGCCAGCCTTATGGCCAAATCCCTCGGCAGGCCGGCGTTAACTCCCGCGTCGGCCAAAGCGTCAATCAACATGAAAACATAGCCGGGTCCGCAGCCGGATACGGCGGTGACCGCTTCCATCAGGCTTTCCTGTACCTGCACAACTTGTCCGCAAGAGGCAAAAATCGCTTCCGCCTTTGCCACCATTTCCGGCGTTGCCGCTTTTCCCGGCGCGATGGCCGTCATACCGGCACCGACGGCAAGAGGCGTATTCGGCATGACCCTGATAACGGCTCGGTTCGGGATCAGGCATTGAAGCTTAGCAAGATCAACCGAACCCATAATGGAAATTACGGCCGCCTGCTCGGGTATCTCCTGCGCCACCTCTTGAGTTATCGCATTTCCCGCGACCTGAGGCTTAACGGCAAGAATAACTGTTTCTGCCTTCCTCACCGCTTCTATGTTGTCTCCCGTAACCTTGACGCCATAATGCTCCTTAAGATATGCACGCCGGGCAGTCGACATATCGCTGACCGTTATTTCGCTGGCGCCGGCCAGTTCTGCTGTCAGAATCCCTTTCAAGATTGCCTCGCCCATTGCGCCGCCGCCAATAAAGGCCAGAGCTCCTATTTTTCCCACGGTGTCTCACCCTTTTCATTGTATACTGATTTGCCGGCGTCGATATCTACGTTCTGCGGCGCGCAGACAAGTATGTTCCTTCCGATTTTCTTCATGCTGCCGTTCAAGGCATAAATTGTACCGCTGATAAAATCCGTCATTCTTTTCATGACGTCCGCGTCGGTTGACTCAAAGTTAACGACCACCGGCTGGTTGTTCCGCAGATGATCCGCCACCTTTTGCGAGTCATCAAACCCGGCCGGTTCTAAGACAATGACCTTAACCTGCTTCTGCGTCAAGGGCATCGAAATCAGCTTGCCGTCTTCACCCGCGTTCTTTTTGCTGAAAAACGGCTGCTTCTCGCTTTTTTCCTTTTCGGAATTGTTCGTCAGCCTGCGTTTCGGTTCGGGCAGAATTTCTTCCTTTTCCTTAAGTTCGTCATCATATTCGTCTTTGTAGAGCCCTAAAGTGTTGGCAATTTTATCGATTATGTTCATGCTTTTTTCAACCCCTTTTACTCCTCTTTGGCCTTGCCATAATTTCTCTCACCGAAAAGTGCGGTCCCTATTCTCACCGAGTTGGCCCCTTCTTCCACGGCTACCCGGTAATCATGAGTCATTCCCATCGACAATGTGTCAACTGCCCCGCTCGACAAATACTCCCTGAGTCGCACAAATTCCAGGTATCCCTTGCGAAATACCGGCCTTGTCTCCTCCGTATCGTCGCATTTCTGTGCAATAACCATAAGACCGCGCACGCGGATATTCTCAAAGGTTTTGAGTATGGGCAGAAGCTGTTCGTATGCTTCCTGCGAAAAACCGTTCTTCTGGAGTTCGCGGGCTATGTTGAGCTGCAGCAAGACGTCCTGAATCTTTCCTTGCTGCTGTGCCGCATTGTTAATCGCGGTCAAGACCTTCTCGCTGTCGGCCGACTCAATAATGTCAAATGTCGACACCGCCTGCTTGACCTTATTCGTCTGCAAATGTCCTAACAAATGCCAGCAAAAGCCCTCAGGCATTGCTTCCTTTTTCTGTCTTGCTTCCTGAACCCTGTTCTCCCCGATATCAACTACGCCCAGTGCCTTGACTGCTTCAAGCGCCTGCACCGGATGATTCTTGGTAACGGCTATCAGCTTTACGACGTCACCCGTCAGCAGCCTGCCCCTGCGCCTTGCCAAAGCCCGGTCGATGTTTGCGAGCACTATGTCCAAATTCTTTTTTAGCACAACAATGCCTCCCGACTTTTACTTATTCGCTGTCAAGTCCGGTTTTCCTCTATTGTTTGCGTAATATTACCGCGGATAATCTTCCGGTCCTGCCTTTTTCCGCGCGATAGGAAAAAAACAATTGCCTGTTATGCTCGGTGCAAATGTTTGCGGCAAGAACATTCTCAGGTTTTAAACCCGCGGCAAGCAGCTGCAGCCTGTTCATTTGCCACAAATCAAGCTGCCAGTGTCCGGGTGTCGTAGGGTGAAAACAGCTTTCCCACTCACGCCCTTGCCGGAATACTTTCTCGTCAACCTCGTAGCAGCAGGGGCCGATTGAAGGCCCGATGGCTGCCACAAGCCTTGTCAGGTCTGTTCCGAACACCTCGGCCATTTTGCAGGCGGTCTTGGCGGCAATGGCAAGCGTACTGCCCCGCCAGCCAGCGTGGGCAATACCGACCGCCCCAGTCAGGGGATCTGCCAGGACTACAGGCACGCAGTCGGCGAAAAAAAGCATCAGCGGAACATTCGCTTCTGCGGTTATTAAGGCGTCCGTGTCCGCTATGGCAGACGAAAAATCGGTCCTTCCCGCGCCGATGTCTTCCTTGTCCACAACGGCGATTTTGTCGCCGTGAACCTGCTGACAGGCGGTAAGTTTTCCGGCGTCGATACCGAGCGCCCCGGCAACCGCCTTCCTGTTGCGCAGCACCTTTTCGGCGTTGTCACCGACATGCAGCGCCAGGTTCAAATTGTCCGGCACCAGATCGCTTTCTCCGTGAAAACGACAGGTAAAGGCATTTGTAAAGCCCAGCGCTTCCAGTCTCGGGAAGAAGCCGAACCAGACTCCGGCATTTTCCTTCAGTAAAAAATCAGTCATTTCCAACCTCCCTGCAGACACCGCAGCGCACACAATGCTCGAAACAAGGCACCGTGCTCGTCAGTCTTTGTGCCTTCTGCCATTCCTTCAGCAAGTAACCGTCTGCAAGACCCATGTCAAGGTGTGACCAGGGCAACGTTCCGTTTTCGTCTAAGACACGGCAGGCATAGTCTTGCGCGTCAATGCCTTCGTCCTT
>JAAYIB010000112.1 GCA_012744295.1 Acholeplasmataceae bacterium | reverse complement strand
GTGTTCGTCAGTGCCGTCGTATCCTGCCTCGCGCAAAATTTTTTCTTCGTGGTCGAAATGGCTCTTCACGTAATTCAGTAACTTCTCCAAAAGCAGCGCTGCTTCCTCTTTCTCAGCCCCCGAATAAGCCTTGAAGATTACAGCGTTGCCAAGACGGATAATTTCCTTGTGCTGTTCGTCGATGAGTTCGTTGCCGCTTTCCCACTCCTTGCTCCATTTGAGTTGAACATTGGCGACGGGTGAACCCGCATAATTTTCTTCGGCACAATAGACGCGGTTTCTGCCGGAAGCCTTCGCACGGTACAACGCGTCATCGACTCGTTTATACCATTGCAGCTGACTCTCGCCCGCCTTTTTCTGAGCAGCCCCGAAGCTTGCCGTCACCTTTCCGACTTGGGGATGCTGATACGCTTCCAATTCAGACCGCAGCCGGTCGGCTACCTTGACCGCTTCCGCGGCGCCCGTATCAGGCAGCAGAACTACAAACTCCTCGCCGCCGCTTCTGATGACGCTGTCACCGCCGCGCACCGCATTCATTGCTGTTTTGGCAACACATTTCAAGACGTTGTCGCCGACAATATGTCCCCATGTGTCATTTACCCTTTTAAAATGGTCAAGATCAAACAAAAGCATGGAAACAGGCTTCTGACTCCTCTCGGCGCCGGCAATTGCTTTTTTAATCAGCTCGATACCGGTCCTCCGGTTAAAACAGCCCGTCATCAGGTCATATGTCGCAAGAGCACGTATCTTGTTGTTTTCCTCAAGGTAAAGCACGATAACGGCACTGAAAAACGCCGCAACCAGACTTATCGCCAAAAGATTTGCCGGCTGGCGCAAAAACCTTTTCAAGGCTATGGCAAAGGGGCTTTCGCTTCCGGCAGAATCAACCGCGCCGGCAGGCACGTGCGAAATAAGAAACCAGCCCTCATCGGCACCCTTTAAGATTATATCCTTGTCCTCTCCGTTTTTTAAAGACTCTTGCACCATAAATGCCGGACGAATGCGGCTAAAGGTAAATAAGCCTGCAGGCGTTGATAGCTGACCTTCTTCTTCCTTTTTGACAGTCTGCCACTCCTCCGGAAACAGTGCGGCAAAGGTATCCCGGCTCTTGTCAGGATACATGAAAGCCCAATCGCTGCCGCTGCCGGAACCGGCAAGCCAATAGCCTTCATCGTTGACAAGTTTCAGATAATTGGTTTGCCTCATCAGCCCGTTGATGCCGTCAATGACAATGCTGCCGCGATAACTGATGACAAGTACGCCTGAAATTTCATCTTCTTTGCCAAAAACCGGCATAGCGAAACGGATTACAGGCTTTAAGGGCTCCTCTATCCTGCCGTTTTCGACGTTGAGGTCAAAAACCGAACGATAAATCATCCTTTTACTTAGCCTAATGGCTTCAGCAAAACACTTCTTTTCGTTTTTCGCCTGCAGCTCGCTTTCTCTGACTGCCTCCGCCCTCCCGTCCTTGAAATTGACGCGGACGATTTCCCTGCCGCTTACGTCCATATAGCGGATGTGATGATATTTGCGAATTTTCCCGGCAAAGCGGCGCAACTCCTCTTCCAGTCTTTCTGCCGGGGCCTCCTTGAGCAGGTAAGCTTTGAAGACGGGACTTGCCTCAAGATAAAGAAGGTGCTGGACAGCTTCTACCATTTCATTTTCAATCACTTTTTTCTGAGAAGCAGCGAATATTTCCTGTTCCTTCGCGAGAGAGCGTCTGTCCGCACTCACGTCGTCCTGTTGAGAAAGTACCGCAAGTCCTGAAAAAAACAAAAAAATAGTAACGAAAAAAGCCAGCAGCAATTGCCATTTTTTTGTTAATAGCTTGATCGGACCATCTTTCATTGCCTCCGCCTCGCTTTTCTCGGGGAAATTGCCCGCCGCCGCAATTCTTAAGGACTTGTTCTCTTTTTCTCCGTCTCCCGCCTTTTCCCTGCCGCATTTGTCTCGGGAAAAATATAAATTGCGAATTTAGCAATTTCTCATTAAAAACCGCAAACTTCTTAACATAAAAAAAACACCACGTATGTGGTGTGATTTTTTGTTTTGGTGCGGTCGAGAGGATTTGAACCTCCACAGGGTTGCCCCTACTAGCTCCTGAGGCTAGCGCGTCTGCCGTTCCGCCACGACCGCGCATCATTTATCGGCAACATTGATATGATAGCATATC
>JAAYIB010000111.1 GCA_012744295.1 Acholeplasmataceae bacterium | reverse complement strand
AGAGTTTTCTCTTGGGCTTGTTTTTTTGCAGAAGCGCGAATATAAACGGCGCTCCGGCAGGAACAAGGCTTTTAAATGTCGAAGTAACCTAATATTTACACGACTGCTTCGGCAAGGCTTAAAAGGGGCGGATTTTGGCATGAGGCTTTATGTTGGCATTATCGATTTCGACCTGTTTCAGAGCTTAAGGGAGGCTCGTTGCTCGGAGGTTAATTTCTGGCGTCCGAGCGGGAACAGCAACTTTAAGGCGTTAAGCAGGGGCGAGCTTTTTTTGTTTAAATTGCACAGCCCGCATAACAGCATTGTCGGCGGCGGTTTTTACCAGGATTTTTCCGTTCTGCCCACCTCCCTGGCCTGGGAGGCTTTCGGTACCTCTAACGGTGCCGGCAGCTGCGTGGCCATGATTGAAAGGATATACAAATACAGGAAAACTGAAAGATTTGCGGACCCTGACCCCCTGATCGGCTGCGTTGTTCTTTCTTCGGCTTTTTACTTTGACGAAGGGGACGAATTGACCGTGCCGGATGACTGGAGCAACAAAATCGTGCAGGGCAAGCTCTATAATACTGCGGAAAAAAGCGGGGCGCAGCTTTATGAGCAGATACAGCAGAAAATGAGCAGACAGGAATGCCGCTATTTCCAGGATACGCTTTTAGCCCCGGAAATCGGCGTCGGGCATTTCAAGCTGCAGGTAATAGAAGCTTATGGGCGTCGCTGTGCCGTGTCAGGCGAGAAGGCGGCGCCAGTGCTTTCAGTCGCGCAAATTCGTCCGCTCCGTTATGGGGGCTTCAAGGGAGTTTCGAACGGCATCCTTCTGCGCAGCGATTACCGTGCGTTGTTCGAGCGGGGCTATCTTACGGTGACGCCGGACTATAAAATTGAAGTCAGCAAAAGAGTAGCGGCAGACTTCGGCAGTTCGAGCACCTATCTATCCTTAGAGGGGCAAAGCGTCAAAGTGCCTGAAAGCCCGGAGAAAAAACCATCAAGGTCTTATCTCGAGTGGCACAACAAAAGGCTCTTTTTAGGATAAAAAATAAACGGCCGCAAGGATTGCTCCTCTAAGCGGCCGTTTATCAGCGTAACGCATTATTTTTTCCCTAAATACCTGAAAGTTTCCTGAAGGCGTTCGTGCCTGATCTTCGTCGCGTCAAAACGCAGCAGACGGAAGGTGATCTGGATGCAGAACCCGATGGCCAAGGCCGAGATGACCGTACCGATGCCGACCAGGCCGCCGAGATACCAACCGACCGCAACCGCAGTTAGTTCGATGGCGCCGCGGCACACGCCGATCGGCAGACCGGTTTTGCGTGTCACCAAGACCATCAGGCTATCGCGAGGGCCGGCGCCGAAAGCGGAAGCAATGTAAAAGTAGCTGCCGAAGGCGATAATGAAAAGCCCGGAGATCAGCATGACAACACCACTTAAAAGCGATTCTGCATAGGGCAGAATGTCCAAATAAAGAATCAGGTCGAGCTCCAGCCCTATGACGATCATGTTGGCAATCGTGCCGATGCCCACGTCTTCGCCGAAATAGGCAGTAACCAAAAGAATCAGAAAGCCGATGACGATGGAAACCGTGCCGATACTGACAGCGCAGGTTTTTGCGAGACCGACGTGCAGAACTTCCCACGGCGCATAGCCGATCTGGGCGGTCAAGGTCAGGGCGATTCCGAGTGCGTACAAAAACAGGCCGATATTTAGAATTAGGAAACGTCTTAAGAATTGTTTAGTCAAAATTTACCTCAACTTATTATTTCTTAGT
>JAAYIB010000012.1 GCA_012744295.1 Acholeplasmataceae bacterium | reverse complement strand
TTTCTCATAGGTTATATGCCACAGGGAATCGGTCTCAATCTTTATGATAGTTTGTCCGTAGAAGAGAACATTAGGTTTTTTAAAGATTTGCGCCAGATTCCCGAGGATGTTTTTACCGCAAACCGTAAAAAAATGCTGCATATGACAAGGCTGGAGCCTTTCTTGAATCGGCAGGCGAAAAATCTTTCAGGGGGTATGAGGCAAAAACTATCTTTGATTTGTACCCTCGTGCATTTGCCTGACATTATCTTTCTTGATGAACCGACGACGGGCGTTGACCCAAGATCACGTCAGGAGTTTTGGCAGATTATTGTTGATTTGGTGGAAGAACGGCATGTAACAGTCATTCTAAGCACTTCCTACATGGACGAGGCTTCACGCTGCCACCGCGTAGCACTGATGCATGAGGGAAAAATCATCAGGCAGGGGACGCCGAAAGAATTAAAAGCATTGCTGGAAGGCAGAATGATGAGCTTTCCGGTGGAACCTCAATATAAAGCCTTAACGCTTTTACAGAAATTTCCGCTCGCCCAAGATTCTCAGCTGCTTGGCCAACGTGTCAAAGCACGCCTCTTGACAAGTGAGGCCGGTGTAAGGGAATACCTGGAAAATGAGGGTGTCCGCTGCGGAGAGCCGGAGGAGGCAAGAACATCCTTAGAGGATGTTTTTGTCCAATTAACAAGCAAAGACAAGCTTTCGGCCTCAATGCCCTTTGCCGGCAAAGCGGCTCCGGCCAGGCAGCGCGTTGTCAGCTGTGAAAATGTCACTATTCGGTTTGGCAGCTTTAAAGCAGTAGATGCTATTACCTGTGATATTTACAGCGGAGAGGTCTTTGGTCTCCTGGGCCCGAATGGCGCCGGCAAAACAACTTTAATAAAAAGCATGTGCGGCCTTTTGCCGCCAAGCGCCGGCAAAATTATCACAGCCGGCTATAATGTTTTGGGAGAACGGCAGAAGGTGTGGGACAATATTGGCTATATGTCACAACGCTTTTCTCTTTACCGTGACTTGAGTGTCAGGGAAAATATCGACTTGTACAAAGGGCTTTATAATGTAAGCGGCGTCAATGAACAGCAACTCCTTGAAAATATAGGACTGGCAGCCTTAGCCGAGCGCCCGGCAGGCAAGCTGCCTTTGGGAATAAGACAAAGGCTGTCGCTTATTTGCGCAGTTTTGCATGAACCTCCGGTAATATTTCTTGACGAACCTACTTCCGGTGTTGACCCGGTTGCCCGTCGAGATTTCTGGAATATCATTTATCAGCTGGCACGTGAACTCGGTAAAACTGTTTTGGTTTCGACGCACTATATGGACGAAGCAGAACGCTGTGACAGGCTGATTCTGATGGATCAGGGCAGGCTGGTTGCGCTTGACAGTCCGGATAATCTGGAATGCAGGGCTGCCGGTTCCTTTGGACAATTGCTGATAATTACTACGCCTGAACCCAAAAAAACTTATGCTTTGGTAAAAAACATAGTTTCCCGTGCAGGCATGTATGGACAAGAGGTGCACGTAAGGTCAATGACTCCGGAAAAACATATGGTTCTGCTTCCTAAAGCACTGGCTGAAGCAGGCCTGACTGATTGTACGATTACACCCAGCCATTTATCCATGGAGGAAACCTTCATGGATCTCATAAGCAATGGTAATGGGGAGGTGGAGCATGTTTAAGCGCATATCCGCAATTATAGGCAAAGAAGCACGTGAACTTCTGCGTGATCCTCTATATTTGAGCCTGGCATTAGTCGTACCAATCATGATTATCATTATCATGGGCGAAGGCATGACGCTTGACGTCAAGAACATTCCTGCTGCGTTCCATGATCGTGACCGCTCTGCCGCCAGCCGCGAATATGTCAGCTCCTTTACCAATTCTGAATATTTTAAGATGTACGGCATGCTTGACAGGGAAGGTCAGGCGGAAGCACTGATGGCAGAAGGCAAAATTCGTTTGTGTATTGAAATTCCGGAAAATTTTTCCGAAAGGCTTGCCGCGAATAGGCCCGTATCAGTAAGAGCTTCAATTGATGGTTCTTTCCCCTCCCGCAGCGAAGTTATTACAGGTTATGTAGGCGCGATAAATCAGCAAACGAATAATTTGCTGCTTGCCCGATACAAAAGTACTTATGGACAAAATACTTCACTGCCCAGCGTCGAACCGATAGCTGTTTCCTGGTATAATCCGACCTTGGAAAGCAAAAATTTTCTTATCCCGGGTCTCATTTCGACAATTCTGATGTTTTATCCATCGTTATTGGCGGCGCTTATCGTTGTGCGCGAAAAAGAGGTCGGCACCATCTATAATTTGTATTGTTCGCCTGTCAAAGCGTGGGAGGTTGTAGTTGGCAAGACGGTGCCTTATATAGTCATTTCTTTTGTGGCCTATTTGTTGATTTTTTTGTTAAGCGTATTGTTTTTTGAAGTAAGGTTTACGGGCAGTTTCGCGGCGTTGACGGTAAGTGCCTTGCTTTTCTTGGCATGTACCGTTGGTTATGGCTTGCTGATATCTATAATTGCCTCCTCACAATTAG
>JAAYIB010000110.1 GCA_012744295.1 Acholeplasmataceae bacterium | reverse complement strand
TTTTATTTGAGCAAGGAGAAATCAATAATTTGGTTGAAGCTGAATCAATCAAGGCTGACGAGTGGGTGTGCTGTTTGAACACGTTGCCGAAAATACTGCCCCAAAGCTGTTTCGATGAAAAGACCTTTCTGCAAATAAGGCCTCTTAAAGCTTTTTGTGAGCCGGAAAGACAGATTTTTTCGGCAACATCAATTCAGGAATATTTTATCTGTCCACGCAGATATTTTTATCGGTATCGCTCGGGGTTGCCGGTTTTTGAAGAAACAACGCTGCTCTCGGGTAAAGATAGTATCACGGGGGGCTTACCGGCAAATGTTTTTGGTCTGCTGATTCACAGCACCTTGGAAAAAACCGGTGAGAAAGGACTTGGCAAAGCTCTTTCGCTTGCCCTCAAAAAATTGCCTAAGCACCTGCGCACGCAGGCATCCGGAGCGGCGGAGGGAATACTTTCGGCGTATATGACTAGCCCTATTTTTGCAGAGGTGCAGGCGTTAGAAAAACATACCGAGGAAAATTTTTGTCTGCCACTTCTGACGTTGGACGGAGAAAGTTTTTGGTTCGCCGGCAGCATCGATTGCTTGCTGTTTTATCCTGACGGCGAACTGGGGATTATCGATTATAAAACGGGCAGGCCTCCTTCTCAGGGGCAGGAGATGCGGGCTTATGCCAATCAGCTGTCGCTGTATGTCTTGGCGGCGCAACAAATATATAAGAAGAAAGTAAAGACGGCCTGTCTGCATTTTTTGCAAAACAGGACAAAATGGGAGCTTTCCGCTGACATTGCAAAGGAAATTAATGAAATATGCAAAGCCTGTTCAGCCATCAGTCAAAAAAAAGAAGAGCAGGACTTTGACGTCCTGCCCGCTTCCTGTGAATTTTGCGATTATGCCTATATGTGCCCGAAACATTAATCAGAGTTCAATAGATTTTCCCGGTTTCACAACAATGACACTCGCAATTTTTTCTGCTTCAACCGCCTGTTTGAATTTTTCCGGGTCTTGCGCAATTACCGGCCAGGTATTGTAATGAATGGGTATTACGGTTTTTGCCTTTAACATCGCCGCGGCCCTTTTGGCATCATCCGGTCCCATCGTGTAGTTGTCGCCGATAGGCAGAATTGCGTAATCAATGTTTTCAATTTCACCAAGCAGCTTCATGTCGCTAAAAAGGCTGGTGTCTCCGGCAAAATAAATTGTTTTGCCGAAAAAGTGTACAATAAAGCCGCAGGCATGTCCACCGGGCACGCCGGAACCATGGAAGGCAGGAGTTACACGAACTTTGCCGAAAGGAAAATCATATGTTCCTCCAATGTGCATCGCGTGCGCTTGCGCTCCTTTTTCAGCGACAAGACCGGCTACTTCCGCCGTTGAAATTATGGTCGCATTGTTTTGCAGGGCGATTTCTACCGCGCTTCCAAGATGGTCGGCATGCGCATGTGAAACAAGGATGTAGGAAACCTTTACATCGGCAGGCGTTATGCCGCCGGGATTGCCGTCAAGAAAAGGATCGAAAATTATTTTTGTGTCTTTATTTCCGATAGTAAAGCAGGCGTGATGGATGTAGTCGAACTTGATCAATGTCGCTCAGCTCCTTAAGATGTATTTGTTACAGATAATTATAAACGAAATCTTATCTCAAGACCAGCAGCATTCTAAACTTTACACGCTCACCCAAATACAGTAAAATTGCCTTAGTTTTACTTTTCAAAGACCGGGAAACAGGGGTGAAGGAATGAATCTATATCTTGTCAGCATTATTGGCTATGCCGTGCTTTTGATTGGGATAGGTTGGTTTATTGGTAAGCATGTAAAAAACGCTTCTGATTTCTTTGTGGGCAACAGGCAATTCAGTTGGAAGCTTCTCTTCACGACTTTAATTGCCGCAAACATAGGAGCGGGTTCGACCGTTGGAGTAACGGGGCTTGCCTTTAAGCATGGCGTCTCCAGCTGGTGGTGGATAGGGTGCTCGGCAATGGGCTCAGTTCTATTGGCCTACATCGTTGGCCCTAAGATATGGGCTATAGGGAAAAAATACAACCTGTATACAATGGGTGATTATCTCGATTTGCGTTACGCAAGGATTTTTCGCGGCATCACCTCGTCGATGATGGTCATAGGGACGCTTGCTCTCTTTTCCGGGCAACTTATTGGTATTTCCTGGATACTTAACGTTGTTGCCGCCATTGACAAGACCACGGGGATTATCATCGGAGCATTGGTTGTTACCTTGTACTTTATGGCCGGCGGTATTCTTTCGGCCACTATTGTGAATATCGTCGAAGTGGCAGTAATTTTTGCCGGATTTTGCCTCGCTGCACCTTTCGCCTTAAATTCGATAGGAGGCTGGCCGGCACTTGAGAATGCAGTTGCATTGAATTTAGCCGACCCCGCCAAGACTGAGGCGTATTTTGCCTGGGATGGAATTGGTTCCACTACGATTGTAGGTTATTTTCTGATGCTTGTTCCCGCTTTTTGTATTTCCCCCGGACTAATCGGGAAAATTTACAGTGCTGAAAACGTCCGCGCTGTCAAAATCGGTACGATGCTAAATGCCTTGGTACAATTTGCTTTTGCCTTTCTGCCAATGATTTTGGGAATATGCGCGTACGCAGCCTTTCCGAATCTTGGCAATGCGGAACTCGCGCTGCCGATGGCAATGAAGGAACTGATGCCTTTTGGTGTTTCTGCTTTGGCGCTGGCAGCGATTTTTGCCGCGGAGGTAAGCACCGCAGATTCGGTTCTGTTTATGCTTGCCACGTCGATTTCCAAAGACCTGTACAAAACTTTCGTGCGCCCGGAAGCAACTGATGAAGAATTGCTCAAGTTCACTCGCGTTGTAACGCTCTGTTGCGGTTTTGCGGGAATTTTACTGGCGTTGATGATGCCTAACATAATTACGGCGCTCACAATTTTTTACTCGCTGATGACCGTTTCCATGGGTGCGCCTTTTCTTTTCGGCTTATTTTCCGAATGTGCCTCTGTGCAAGGCGCATCGATTTCGGCAATGCTCGGCGTTCTGACTACAGTAGGACTGACCTTTTTAAACGACGGAGAAGGATTCTGGATTCTGAACGCAGCTTCTACGGGAACATTGGTAGCTGCGGCCGTGATGCTTGCCGGCTTGTATGTTTCCCCGAACAAGAAAATTGCAAAAGGAGGTTCTTAATCATGAGAACTTTTTACGCAGGCTTGCTGATACTAAGCTTGCTGCTGGGATTAAACTTAAAAATTACGGCTGAGGCGGCAACGGCCGTAAATGAGAGAAATACCCAATCAACCGCAATACAGGACTTGTTGCCTGCTACAACAATATCAGTACAGCATGAGAAGCAGCAGGATGCTTTGCTAAAAAAAGAGACAGCCGAACCGGTGCGAAAATTGCCGGCCAATTACAAGACGGTTACGATCGAAGGAGAGGCTAAGGCGACTGAAAAACAGGCAGTAGCCTTTGTTAAAAAAAATACGCAAGGAACGGACATGAAATTTTCCGCCGAAGAGATTGTAAGATATTATTATGAAGAAAGTGCCAAAGAGGGGATCCGAGCAGACCTGGCGCTTAGTCAGGCCTTGCTGGAAACCGGTTTTTTCAAATTTAACGGTACGGTCAAGGCAAAACAGAACAATTTTTGCGGACTGGGAACAGTGAATAAAAAAGTATCAGGAGCCAGTTTTAAAAAACCAATCTTTGGAGTCCGTGCCCACATTCAGCACCTTCTGGCCTATGCAACGCCAAGAAAGCCAAAGACTAAAATCATTGATCCACGCTACGAGCTTGCAGCCAAAATCAGAAAGAATCAAGGCTACGTAATTACTTGGCATGCACTTAACGGTAAATGGGCAATGGGTAAGGACTATAGTGAAAAAATCTTTGATATCAGAAGCAAAATGCTGGAAATGCCTAACGAATGATTTTAAGTTTGTCGGACTTTTCCAAATATGCGGAAATAAAAGATGCACGGTTCAAAATATGGCTATGCACTTAATCTATTTGTGCTAAAATGACTTAAGAGGTGAGTAAGTATGCATATAGTTCTGGTCGAGCCCGAGATAC
>JAAYIB010000109.1 GCA_012744295.1 Acholeplasmataceae bacterium | reverse complement strand
GCCCAGGTAAGCGAAGAGCTGAAGGATGGCGTGGAAGATTCCTGCAGGATTAAATAGTGAAAATTGAAACTTCCTGCCATTACAAGGACTGCAGGCTTCATTTTTCTAAGGTTTCCGTGTTTCAAGCCGTCGCAAAACGGAAGCCGTGCCTGAGTAAATAAGGGTAAACATACTTACATGCGTTGCAAAGAAAGGTGTGGATGATGTCATGGACGTGCAAAAGACAATGGCGAACCTAAAAAGAAAAAAATATCAGGTGAGTTTTTTTGAAACTGCAAGAGAAGCCGCGTCATATCTGGACCGATGCATAGATAACAAATTTGTTGGTTTTGGGGACTCGGAAACAATGCTTGGCATGGGTTTGTATGAGATGCTGAACAAACATAACGAAGTTGTGGATCCGATGCATTGCAAGGAGGGGGAAAATTTCTTTACTACTGCCAGAAAATGTCTTATGACAGACGTTTTTCTGACCTCGGTAAATGGGCTTGCGGAAACGGGAGAAATGGTAAATATTGACGGCACGGGCAATCGGGTGGCCGGTTCTTTGTTTGGTCATGAAAAGGTGTATTTTGTGGTGGGAGTCAATAAAATTGCGCCAACCTTGGAGGAGGCAATATTCAGGGCGCGGAATATCGCGGCACCGATGAATGCGGCAAGGCATGGCTTTAAAACACCATGTGCGGTTAAACAGGACAAATGCTATGATTGCAGCAGCCCGGACCGCATATGCTGCGGTCAGATGATTTATTACCAAAAGATGCGCAACATGGAAATGGAAGTGGTCTTAATTAACGAGTCGTTAGGACTTTGAGATTGGGGCAAGACGACCAGGCAATCAAAGGGACGGGCGGCATCAGGCTTGCTGCCAAATGACTGTATGAAAAAATGTTACTTTTTGTTAGCACGTGTTACACATAATCGGTTTTCGGGCTGCTGCAATGTCAATAAATATCAAAAAAAGCAGATAATATAAACAAATATATATTCTGAAAATAAAGCAATCCCACCTAAAAGCTAACAAATGAAACAAATGTAACACTTTTGGTTGTTGACAGAAACATGTATACTTGCGATAATAGCAACACATATTGTAAAAGGCAATGAACGAGAAAAAGGCCGGGAGCAACGACTGCAGAGAATCGGTGGCTGGTGAAAACCGATGCGACTCCCCAAGCTGACGATCACTCGCGAGCCCTCCGGCTGAAAGCAATGGCAAATAGGCAGGAGCGGAGCCACCGTTAATGGCAGCGAAGGAATTCGTTAAGAGTATAATGTAGGGTGGTACCGCGTAAGAACGCCCCTATTCATGACCGATAAAGGCTATGGATAGGGTTTTTTATTATCATTTGCCGGTATAGCTTTACAGCTGCCGAAGGTTTACGGCTGTGAACGGGCGGGAGCTTCTCCTGCAGGAAAACAGTCTCTTCGGCGTCACTTTTCGAATTACCTTGGAGTACAATGTAGGGTGGTACCGCGTTAACACGCCCCTATCCGCGGCCTTGCCGCGGATAGGGGCTTTTCTTTTCAAGCGATGAATCAGTCAGAAAGGAAAGGTGGTTTTTCGGAATACCGTCAGAGTGTTTAATGTAAAAGCATCAAAGATTAAGCTTTAAGATACTTTACTAAGGAAAGGTGATTAAATGGAAAAGAAAAGCGTTTTTAAAAAAATTGCCGCGATGTCTTTGGCGGCAGTCATGCTGCTTGCAGTTGCAGGCTGCGGCGGCGGGGAAAAGAAAAAGGAAGCTGATGGAGGCAATACCGCCAAAATCGGCCTTGTGACAGCAACAACAGGCGGAGCAGCCGCTTATGGCCTTGCTATTAAGAAAGGTTCCGAGCTTGCCGTAGAAGAAATTAATGCAAAAAGCAAAACCAAACTGGCCTTGCTCATTGAAGACGAAAAGGGCGTAAAGAATGAAGCAATCAACGCCATGAACAAGTTGATTCACAAGGATAACGTCCTCGTGGTCTCAGGACCGATGCTCAGCGGCACCATGTTCGCCGCCGGCCCGATTGCGCAGCAGGCCGGTGTTCCGGCGCTTGGCACCTCGACTACAGCCGAAGGAATCACAGACATCGGTAATTTCATTTTCAGAAATGCCGTTCCAGAATCAATAGCGATTCCGGCAGCAGTGGAAAAGGCTCACAAAATACTTGGTTTCAAAAAGGTTGCAATCATGTATTCGAATAACAACGACATGCAGGTGTCTGTTTTCAACACTTACAAGCAGGTCTTTGCGAAACTGGGTACAGAGGTTGTAGCAATTGAGACCTTTGCCGACAAGGATACCGACTATTCGGCCCAATTGACAAAGATCCAGCAGCTGAATCCTGACATTCTGGCTGTAGCAGCCTTGTATCAGGAAGGCTCCCTTATTTTGAAAAAGGCTCGTGACATGGGCATGAAGATGCCGGTTATCGGCAACAACGGTTTCAATTCTCCGGAGTTCATGAAGCTTGCGGGTCTCGCCGCTGAAGGCGCTATCGTCGGAAGCCCCTGGTTCCCGGAAAAGCAGGATGAAAAAGTCCAAAACTTCCGTAAGGCCTTCAAAGCAAAGTACCAACATGAACCGGATCAATTCTCCGCTCAGGCATATGACGGCATTTATCTTCTGCATGCCGCAATTGAAAAGGCGGGAACAGTTTCCGACCGCAAGAAGGTTCGGGATTCTTTGGCCTCAATCAAAGACTTTTCCGGCGTGACAGGCAAATTTGCTTTTGACGACAAACGCAATCCAAAAATGGATATCAACGTACTCATTGTAAAAGGCGGCAAGTTCGTTGAATTGAAATAGGCAGCTTTTGTCAGGGTGGCACGACAATGGCCGTGCGCCCTGACTTTAGCAGTTAACAATGTATTCGGCAATGTTTGCAGAAAGGGGATAAAAGCGTGTTTTTCCAACAACTTGTCAACGGTTTGACGCTCGGCAGCTCTTATGCCGTTATCGCGATTGGGTACACATTGATTTTTGGTGTATTGAACATAATCAATATGGCACACGGTGAGATTTTCATGCTGGGAGCCTTCATTGGACTGCTGCTTGTTACGAAATTCCAGTTCGGAATTTTCACCGCGCTCCTCGGCGCCATGGTTGGCGGCGCCATTTTGGGCTATCTTTTAGAAAGAACGGCGCTTCGTCCTTTGCGCCAGAAAAAGGTATCTCACCTTGCTCCGCTGATCAGCACGATCGGTGTTGCCATTTTCCTTGAAAGTGTAGCGTTAAATTTATTCGGTCCACAAACCAGGGCATTTCCTTCGGAGTTCTCCGGGCATTTATTGGATTTTTCCTTTTTTAAGATTTCCATGATTCAGGTCATCAGTCTGGGCACGGCTGTTTTTTTAATGCTTGTATTGCAGTTGTTAATTGAGAAAACAAAAGTCGGCAAGTCAATCCGCGCAACGGCGGAGAACGTTGAAACAGCCGGTCTTTTAGGCATAAATACGAACAAGGTTATTGTTTGGACGGTTATGCTTGCCTCCGCACTCGGTGCGGCGGCGGGCGTGCTCGTGGCTCTTTCTTTTGATGCCATAGAACCAACGATGGGCGTTATGATGGGCTTCAAAGGACTTGCGGTATTGATTTTGGGTGGTCTGGGTAACATCAAGGGCGCTATGGCAGGCGGCTTTATCCTCGGCGTGGCTGAGGTCTTCAGCGTGGCCTACGGTGCGTCCAGTTATCGTGACGCGGTAGGCTTCGGCATGATTATCATCCTGTTGTTCTGGCGCCCGCAGGGACTGTTTTCCAAAGCAGGGGAAGGGGGAAGGCCTTGATGGATATCTTAAACCCTTACTATCTGCAGATAGTCACGTTTATTTTAATTAATGCAATTTTAGGCATAAGCATCTACATTACTCTTTCGACCGGCCAGATGTCCCTTGGCAACGCTGGTTTTATGAGCCTCGGCGCATATGCGTCGGCAATCCTGACGATGAAGCTCGGCTTGCCTCTTGCGTTTGGGATTTTCACCGGAGGGGTGCTTGCGGCACTTGTTGCCCTCCTCATTGGCTTGCCAACGACTCGTCTGCAGGGTTTGTATCTGGCCATAGCGACGCTTGGCTTTGGAGAAGTCATCAGGGTTGTTGCCCTGAATCTGGAGATTACAAACGGGGCTCTTGGTATTTCCGGTATTCCGTCGCTTAGCATAACGCTCGGCAAGGTTTTTAATTCCACCGGCCTTGCTGAAGCATTGTCGCTTGATTTCCAGGTTGCGGGCCAGTTGGGATTGGTTGTGCTTTTGCTTTTGATTCTGATCTGCGTTCTGACCTTTCAGCTTTTGCTCGAAAAATCGCGTATCGGCAGGGCCTTTGCTGCAATCAAGGAGGATGAGCACGCGGCCGAGGTGATGGGCGTCAACGTCGTTTACTACAAAATGCTTTCCTTTATCATTGGCGCTTTTGTGGCCGGATTGGCGGGAGCGCTTTACGCCCACTCCACGTTCTTCATCAACCCGACCGATTTTTCTTATCACAAGGTAGTGGACATACTGCTCTACGCTGTTTTTGGGGGCAGCAACGTCATTTGGGGCCCGGTCCTTGGAGCCTTCATCCTAACGCTCTTGCCTGAGGTTCTGCGTTTCATGGCTGATTACCGTGCGATGCTGTATGGAGCGCTTCTCGTAATAATGATGGTTTTCCGTCCCAATGGCATCCTTTCGCGCGAACTGGCGGCTAAAATCCGGACTTTTCTATGTTTCGGAAAGAAATCGCCCGGAGGTGACCGTCAATGATCCTGGAATTAAAGCATGTTTATAAAAACTTTGGCGGGGTGGCCGCCAACAGCAATGTTTCCTTCGTAGTAGAGGAGAACGAAGTCTTTGGCATCATAGGTCCCAACGGCGCAGGCAAAACAACTATGTTCAACCTTATCACCGGAGTCTTCCCGGTAACCAAGGGCGACATAATTTTTACGGGAGAGAACCTGGAGAAGAAGATGCCGCATGAAATTACAGGGCTTGGAATTGCCAGGACGTTCCAAAACATTCGTCTTTTTTCGGAAATGACAGTTTTGGAAAACGTGATGGTTGGCTGTCACTGCAGAACAACTGCCGGGCTTTTTGCCAGCGTCCTGCGCACCTCCGGCCAAAAACAGGAGGAGCGGCACATCAGGGAAAAAGCGAAAGAGATGCTAAAATTTGTCGGAATAGCTGACAGCGCCGAAGCCAAGGCAGGCGAACTGCCCTACGGTATGCAGCGTCGTCTGGAAATAGCACGGGCGCTTGCCGCCGAACCGAGACTGCTGCTTTTGGACGAGCCGGCGGCCGGCATGAACGACAGCGAGACCGAGGAATTGCGGCAGCTAATCGGCGCAATCAGGAATCGAGGAGTTACTGTTATCGTTATCGAGCATGACATGCATCTGATGATGAATATCTGTGATCATATCGTCGTTCTTAATTTCGGCGAAAAAATTGCCGACGGAACTCCGGCGGAAGTTCAGAACAACCCGCTTGTAATCGAAGCCTACCTGGGCAAAGAGGAGGCTGAAGAAGATGCTGAAGCTTAAAAATCTTGTTGCGGGTTACGGCAGTATTGTTGCCCTGAAGTCAATCAGCCTCGAAGTGGCGCAGGGTTCGATTGTTACATTGATAGGAGCTAACGGAGCGGGCAAAACGACAACGATGAGGACGATCATGGGATTGATCCGTCCTTCCCAGGGGGAGATTCTGTTCGAAGGCCGCGACATCACAAAATTCAAAACGCACGAAATCGCAAGCATGGGTATTTCGCTGGTACCCGAGGGACGCAGCATCCTCGCCAGGATGACGGTTTTGGAGAATCTGGAGATGGGCGCATATCAGCGTAAGGACAAAGAGATTGAAAGTGATATGGAAAAAGTTTTTGGCCGCTTCCCGATTTTAGGCGAACGCAAAAGTCAGCTGGGAGGGACTTTGTCCGGCGGCCAGCAGCAGATGCTTGCTATTGGCAGGGCATTGATGGCGCGCCCTAAGCTGATGTTGCTGGACGAACCTTCAATGGGTCTTGCACCGCTTGTAGTGTCTGAAATCTTTAAGGTCATCAAGGAGATCAGTGCCGGTGGAACAACCGTCTTGCTTGTGGAGCAGAACGTCAGGCAGGCGATTAAGATTGCCGATTACGCCTACGTCATGGAAACAGGCAAGATCGTACTGGAAGGAAACGCCCGGGATGTCGGCCGCGATCCGCGCGTTATGGAAGCCTATTTAGGCGGCAAACAGGCATAAGAGACTGTGTATAATGGAAAAGACGGACCCCGTTTAATCGATAAAGGGGGTCCGTCTTTCGTTTTTGAGAAGGCGCGGGGGGCAAACATTTCTAGAGCAGACGTTTGTCTGTGATGATAAGGTCAAGCGCAATGTCGTGCTGTTCTTTGGGAACAGACTGCACAAGCTGCTCATCGAAGGCGACGCCGATTTTGCAAACCTTGTGGGGCAAAGAGGCAAAAAAACGGTCATAATAACCCGCGCCGTAACCAATGCGGTGCCTTGCCGGGTCAAAGGCCACGCCCGGCGTTATAATAAGCTCGAGCAGAGAGGGAGTGACATCTTTGTATTTTTGCGTGTCAGGCTCGAGAATTCCGTACGGCCCTGCCGTCAACCCGTAAAGACCGGTAACTTCTACAGGCAGAATTTTTTTGTCGCCCTTGACGACAACGGGAAGATAGGCATGCTTGCCGTCCTTGATAATTTCTTTCAGAAGCGGTGAGAGGTCCGGCTCGCTGCCGAATGACGAAAAAAGCATTATGTGGCTTGCCTTGACATATTGATCGGTTCTTATGATGGTTTTGATTATGTCGAGGGATTTTCGTCTGCGCTCTGCCGGAAGCAGGGCGTCACGCTTTTTTAGGATTTTCCGGCGCAATTGTTTTTTGTCCAAGTGGTCAGCCGCCTTTCGTATTTGTCTTGCTTGATTATAACAGATAGGCGGCGGGCATCGCAAAGGCCGGGGAAAAATACGAACAATTATTGTTAAAAGTGTCAAAAAGTTCACAGGTAGATTGACATCGCTACCGGGCATTGGTAGAATTAATTTATAAATATAATGACAGTAAAGAATCGTTGAAAATAAAAAGTTCAGGTGTTTTGTGGAGCTTCAGCGCATTTGCAAAGTTCCGGCCGGACTTTTATTTTTTCTCTTTACGCATAGGAGGTATGGTTCGTGAAAGTAGCCATAATAATGGGCAGCAATTCGGACTGGCCAATTCTGGAGCCGGCTGAAAAAACATTGCTGAAGTATGGCATAGAGGTTGAAGTTTTGGTTGCTTCGGCGCACAGGACGCCGGACGTTGTTCACGAGTATGCCGCTCACGCAAGGCAAAAAGGGGTTGAAGTCATAATTGCCGCTGCCGGAGCAGCGGCACATTTAGGCGGAGTGATCGCTGCCTACACGACTTTGCCCGTCATCGGCATTCCCATAAATGCGACGCCGCTAAACGGTATGGACGCACTGCTGAGCTTTGTACAGATGCCGGCAGGCATACCTGTTGCGACCATGGCGATAAACGGAGCAAAAAATGCCGCTATCTTTGCTGTGCAGATTCTATCCCTGAAATACCCCGAGCTTGTGGGAAAAATGGCTGAGGAGAGGGAGAACATGCGTGCCGAGGTTGCTGCCAAGGGAGCAAAGCTATCTGAAGAGCGTGCCCGGACAAAATAATCATGCTGACAGCATGATTAAAGGCAGGAGTTAACAACTATATAGAAGGCGAAGGAGAATTTATCGTGCAGGGAATTGATTTCCAGGAAGACAAATGGCATGAGGAGTGTGGTGTTTTTGGCATCTACTCCCATCAGGACGACGTGGCTCTTAATACTTATTGGGGTTTGTTCGCTTTGCAGCATCGTGGGCAGGAAAGCACGGGCATTGCCGTTGCCGACGGCAAAAGCATGCAGATTAAAAGAGGCATGGGCCTCGTGCCGGAAGTGTTTAAAGACGGAGTCGGTGACCTCAGTGGCCACATAGCCGTCGGGCACGTCCGTTATTCCACCACGGGCGCCAGTATGGCATTCAACGTGCAGCCGTTAAAGGTTTATTTTGATGGCGGCAATCTGGCTTTGTCCCACAACGGGAATCTAACCAATGCCTGCGAGCTGCGCAGAAAATTAGCCAAAGACGGAGTTGTTTTCCAAACAACGGTTGACAGTGAAGTCGTATTAAGCCTGATCGCCCGTTCACGCAGGGAAAAAATCGAAGACCGGGTTGCGGAAGCGGTTAATGAAATCAAGGGCGCCTTTGCCTTTATTATTATGACGGAGGACAAGCTTCTTGCGGTGCGTGATCCCTATGGCTTCAGGCCTCTCTGCCTGGGCCGGCTTGAGCATGGATGGGTTGTGGCTTCCGAATCCTGTGCCTTTGACCTTGTCGGAGCGGAATTTATTCGTGATATTATGCCGGGTGAGATGCTGATGATAGATGACGACGACGCGGAGCCGAAGAGCATGATGTATTCTTCCAACCAGCCTGCAAAATCCGCACACTGCGTTTTTGAATATGTATATTTTGCACGTACGGACAGCGTGATTGACAAACAGAGTGTTTACGAGGCACGCCTGAACATGGGCCGGGAGCTGGCGAAAGAAACAAGCCACATAAAGGCGGATATCGTGATTTCCGTTCCGGACTCCGGCACTGCGGCCGCAATCGGTTATGGCCTGGAAGCAGGGATACCTTTTGTAGAAGGCTTGACCAAAAACCGTTATGTCGGCAGAACCTTCATCCAGCCGACCCAGAAACAAAGACAGAATGCGGTACGTCTGAAATTGAACGTAGTTGCACCGCTGGTCAGGGGCAAGTCCGTCGTCATGGTTGATGACTCGATTGTCAGGGGCACAACGAGCGGCAAGATAGTAAAGCTTCTTAAGGACGGGGGAGCCAAGGAGGTTCACGTCTGCATCAGTTCGCCGCCGGTTACGGACCCTTGTTATTATGGTATTGATACATCGGTCAGAAAAGAGCTCATTGCCTCAACACATACCGAGGAGGAAATTTGCAGGTATATCGGAGCCGACTCGCTGCACTATATTTCCAAGGAAGGCCTGAAGAGGGCTTTTAATTCACTTGATGCAGAAGGAATGTGCTATGCTTGTTTTGACGCCGGCTACCCCGACGATGCCGAGAACGTTCTGCGTCAAGGTTCCAAGCTGTTGTTTGAAAACGAGAAATAAGGAGATGAGGAAATGAACGAACAGGAAAAGAAGCAAATATCCTATCGCGATGCCGGCGTAGACATAGACGCAGGTGAAAAAGCGGTTGAACTGATGAAAGAAAGCGTAATGTCCTCTTATCGTCCGGAGGTTTTAGGCGAACTTGGCGCCTTCAGCGGACTATTTGCCTTAAATACCTCTAAGTACAAGGAGCCGGTCCTCGTTTCCGGAACAGACGGCGTGGGAACCAAGCTGAAGCTCGCCTTCATGGCTGACAAGCACGACACCATCGGTCAGGATGTTGTTGCAATGTGCGTGAACGATGTGTTGGTTCAGGGCGCGGAACCTTTGTTCTTCCTTGACTACATAGCAGTTGACAAAGTAATCCCGGAGAAGATAGCGGCCATAGTCAAAGGCGTTGCCGATGCCTGCAAAATGTCCGGCTGTGCGTTGATTGGCGGGGAAACCGCCGAAATGGCAGGGTTTTATGCCAAAGACGAATATGATATCGCCGGCTTTTGCGTCGGTGTTGTAGAAAAAAGCAAAATTATCGACGGTAAGAAGGTTGCACCCGGAGATGTTCTTTTCGGACTGCCTTCTTCAGGCGTACATTCAAACGGTTATTCACTGGTCAGGAAGATTTGTTTCGAGGCACAGGGATTGTCGCTTACTGATGAGATCCCGGAATTTGGCCGCACGCTTGGAGAAACGCTTCTGACGCCGACACGGCTGTATCCATCGACCGTTCTGCCGCTCCTTGACAAGTTTGCCCTTCATGGCATGGTCCACATCACCGGCGGCGGGTTTTACGACAATATGCTGCGCGTTCTGCCGCCAGACTGCGATGCCGTTATCAACGCAGGCGCGTGGGAGATTCCGGCAGTCTTCCGGAAACTCCAGGAATGGGGAAACGTTGACTGGCATGAGATGTACCGAACCTTCAACATGGGCGTCGGGCTTGTCATCGTTGTCGCTCCGGAGGAGGCCGAAGCCTTCAGCGCGTACCTCAAGGAGGCAGGAGAAACTTTCTATCAAATCGGCACAATTGAGAGCGGCGCTCACAAAACAATCGTGAAGGGCGGCGTTTTTGGTGAGTAACCATAAAATCGGCGTTATTGCAAGCGGCAGGGGCAGCAATCTGCAGGCCATAATGGACAAGGTGGCGGCAGGAGTCCTGCCTCTCGAAATAGCCGTGGTTGTAAGCGACAAGTCAGACGCCTTTGCCCTCGAGAGGTCAAAGCGGGCAGGCATTCCGAGCTTCGTCGTCGAACGCGGGCAATGCGCCGGCAAGAGGGAGTTTGAAGAAAAGCTTGACGGAATCTTGCGTGCCCATGGTGTCGAACTTGTTGTATTGGCAGGTTTTATGCGCATTCTGGGACCTGACTTCATTGCGCGCTGGCCACAGCGCGTCATCAACATCCATCCCGCATTGCTGCCAAGCTTCCCCGGTCTTGATGCACAGGGGCAGGCTTTGCGTTACGGAGCCAAGATAACCGGCTGCACGGTTCATTTTGTCGACGAAGGCATGGACACGGGGCCGATAATCTTGCAAAAGGCGGTACCTGTAGAAGCGTCGGATGACGAGGAAACTCTTTCGGCACGCATTCTAAGGGAGGAGCACAAGGCGCTGCCTGAAGCTCTCGCGCTATGGGCTGCCGGCAAGCTGTCGGTACAGGGCAGAAAGGTAGTAATAGAAAATTAAACAAAGCAGGTGATGGCTATGAGTATTAAACGGGCCTTGTTAAGTGTGTCCGATAAAACAGGAATATTGGAATTGGCAGCATTTCTCCAGGAAAACGGCGTTGAAATAATTTCGACAGGCGGAACGATGCAGGCGATCCGTGACGCCGGACTGCCCGTGACCTATGTCAGTGATGTCACAGGCTTTCCTGAAATCATGGACGGCCGCGTGAAGACGCTGAATCCGAAAATCCATGGCGGCATACTTGCCGTGCGCAGCAACCCTGAACACATGGCGGCTCTGGCAGCTCATGACATCAAACCGATTGACCTCGTTGTCGTTAATCTTTATCCTTTCGTGGCAACGGTTGCCAAATCAGGAGTGACGGAGGCGGAAGCGATAGAAAACATTGATATCGGCGG
>JAAYIB010000108.1 GCA_012744295.1 Acholeplasmataceae bacterium | reverse complement strand
CCCCCCTACAGTGCATCGCCTATCATCACAGCCAGTGAAATTACACGGGCCAAAAAACTTGGCCGCGATCCCATCCCCGCCATTGAAATGACACACGAAAAAATTGCCGAAACGGTGGAAAAATATGCCATGGCAGCCTATCGCATGAAACAGGCGGGCATGAAAATCTGCCTTGTCCATGGAGGCCACGGCAACTTGATTTCCCAGTTTACGAGCCCCCTTTACAACAAGCGCACGGACGAATACGGCGGATCGCTGGAAAACAGGGCACGTTTCGCCATTGAAGTCTGCCAAGCCATCCGCGAAAAGTGCGGCCCCGATTTTGTCATTGATTTCCGTATTTCCGCCGATGAAATTGCACCGGAAGGCATGCACTTCGAAGAAACACTGGAGCTTATTGGCCTCCTGAAAGACCACATTGATATCCTCAATGTTTCTGCCGGCCTGCACAGCGATTTTGATTTCAAATATTATCGCAACTGGTGCCAGAACTACTTAATGCCCAGAGGCTTTAACGTCCATTATGCACGCAAGGTCAAAGAGAAATATCCCGACCTGCTGGTTTCAGCCGTCGGTTCCATTGTCGACCTTGACATGGCGGAAGAAATTATTAGCAACGGCTGGGCGGACTTTGTAGCTATGTGCCGCGCTCTCATGGCCGACCCCGAGATGCCCAGAAAATATGCTCTTAACCGTCCGGAAGAACGTCGGCCTTGTCTGCGTTGCGACGCCTGTGCCGGCCGCCTGATCCCGCCGCGGCCTCTCAACTGTGCCGTCAACCCTTACCTGCATATGGTTTTTGAATTTAAAGACGGCCGTGTGCCCAAGGCCCCCGTCAAGAAAAGAGTTGCCGTGGTCGGCGGTGGTCCCGCCGGCATCCAGGCCATGCTGGCGCTCTGTGAACGCGGCCACGACGTAACCCTCTATGAAAAAACCGGACAGCTCGGCGGCTCCCTCATCGGCGCAGCGGCACCCCCCTTCAAGATCGATTTGCAGGACTACCTGAAGTGGCTTATCCGCCAGGCTGAAAAAGCCCCTGCCAAGATTTATCTTAACACGGAAGCCACCAAGGAAATCCTGGACAAGGGCGCTTATGATGCCATTATCATTGCCGTGGGAGCCAAACCCATCATCCCCGACGTCCCCGGCATTGACAAGCCGCACGTCCATTGGGCTCCGGATGCCGAACTGGGTAAAGTACCCGTCGGTGATAAAATTGTCATCATCGGCGCCGGCAGTATCGGCGTTGAAGCGGCCATCGATTTCGGCATGGCCGGCAAGGATGTCACCCTAATTGAATTGGCGGATGCCGAAGCTCACTATATGAACCTGCGCAAGAGCGTCCGCAATGCCGTCGGCGACCTGATGGCCAAGCTTGAAGAGTACAATATTCCGCTCCACCTGGAGACTCGCCTCGAAGAAGTCCTCGACGACAAGGTTATCTGCCGCAACCTGAAGACAGGCGAACTGGTTGAGTTCCCCTGCGACACCGTCCTCTTGTCCGTCGGTATGGTACCGCTCTACGATGTGATTGACTCCCTCCGCCACAGCGCTCCCGAAACAGAAGTCCACATCGTCGGCGATGCCCTGGAAGTAGGCAACATCTCAACCGCAGTCAACGGCGCCTTTACAGCCGCAGTCCACATCTAGAGACAAATAAGCTTAAAGTAAAACAGGCAGCAGCTTTGCTGATGCAAAGGCTTCTGCCTGTTTTTTGTCGGCTTCAATCCACGCCCCTGCGTGAGGGGCGACCCAACGGCGGAGT
>JAAYIB010000107.1 GCA_012744295.1 Acholeplasmataceae bacterium | reverse complement strand
CTGTATAATTACTTTACCTACGAACTGCTTGAAGCAGGGCTTGAGCTAAACATTATAGGCGAGGGGGCGCAGACGCTTTATCCTTCGAAGGATAATCTTGCCTTTGCGTCGTTTTTTCGGCTTTGGTCTCAATCAGGAAAGAATGATACGGGCTTGCGTGTCTCGATGCATAACATTATTCCGCTTTCCAGGGGTTTGGGCAGCAGTTCAGCGGCGATAGTCGCCGGTCTTTTAGCGGCAGAGTTTTTTCTCGGAGGTACGAGCACCAAGCAGGACCTGCTCAGCATTGCGACCGAAATGGAAGGGCACCCCGACAATGTTGCTCCTGCTTTATTTGGCGGTATCACAATAAGCTATGTTGCAGAAGGTAAAGTAAGCTGCCTGAAGTTTTTGCCTAAAAAAGAATTGCGTCTGATCGCCGTTATTCCGGACATGCCGCTTGCAACTTCAATGGCGCGTGCCGCGATACCTGCATCTGTTCCCCACGAGGACGCTGTTTTTAATGCCTCACGCACCGCGCTACTCGTTGCCGCCTTACTTACAGGAGAATCAGAGCATTTATGCGCGGCTTTGGAAGATAGGCTGCATCATCCCTATCGCGCTCCGCTAATTCCCGGTATGCAGGAAGCTTTTGCAGCCGCGAGGCGCAACGGAGCTTATAATGCCGTTATCAGCGGTGCTGGTTCGACGCTGATGGCGTACGCGGCACCGACTTGTGACTGTGTACGGATTGCCGCAGCCATGCAGTCAGAGCTGCAAGCGCACGGCATATCATCTGCTTACCACTTGCTTGCCCTCGATCTTGACGGCGCTTCCGTAATGGATGCTTGACAGATTCGTTGAAAAGCGCTACAATAGCAAATGTGTTCGGGGCGTGGCTCAGTTTGGTAGAGCGCTACCTTGGGGTGGTAGAGGCCGTGGGTTCGAATCCCGCCGCTCCGACCAATTAACAAAAGTAACCTGAGACGTAAGTCTCGGGTTTTTTATTGTGGCAATTCCATTTAAAAAATGTTTTTTAGTTGCCTTGGTCTGCTGTTTTCGTCATAAACAAAGCGGCCGGGGGTTTTAATTTTAATCGTGATAGACTATAATTTTGTTAAAGATTTTATTTTAACAATTTGTGTTCATACGCCCAGTTTACTTATTGGGTGATTTTTTTTGGCAGGTAAAAATAAAAGCATAGGAAGAAGGTAAAGAATGAAAAATGGTTTTGACCACCAAAAGTACATTGAGATGCAATCAAAACACATTCTTGAGCGAGTAAACCAATATGACAAGCTTTACATTGAATTTGGCGGCAAGCTGATGGCTGACCTGCATGCCATGCGCGTTCTTCCGGGATTCGATTCGGATGCCAAGCTTAAACTGCTGCACACTTTATCCGATAAGCTCGAAATTGTGATTTGCATTTATTCCGGTGACATTGAAAGAAACAAGATCCGCGGCGACTTCGGTATTACCTATGAGCTCGAGGTCTTTAGAATGATAGACGTCCTTCGCAAGCATGAGCTTAGCGTCAACAGCGTCGTTGTTACACGTTATGAGGACAGGCTTTCAACCAATATATTCATACAAAAGCTTGTTAATCGCGGCATCAGAGTATATAAGCATAGTGCCACAAAAGGTTATCCGACTGACATTGACACAATTGTCAGCGAAGAAGGTTACGGCCAGAATGATTTTATCGAAACGGAAAAAAGCATTGTCGTGGTAACCGGTCCGGGCCCAAGCAGCGGTAAATTGGCAACTTGCTTGAGCCAAATGTATCACGAAGCAAAAAGAGGCAAGTCGGCAGGTTATGCCAAATTTGAAACTTTTCCGGTTTGGAATCTGCCGCTTAAACATCCTGTAAACGTAGCTTATGAAGCGGCTACAGCAGATCTGAGAGACATCAATTCCATAGACTCCTTCCACTTAGACGCTTATGGTGAAAAAGCCATCAACTATAATCGAGACATTGAAGTATTTCCGATTTTAAAGCGCATAATTGAGAAGATTACCGGCAAGAAATCCAATTATTTATCACCGACTGATATGGGCGTCAATAAGGTAAAAGATGGCATCATTGATGATGATATAGTGCAGGAAGCTTCCAGACAGGAAATAATTCGCAGATACTTTTCGATTCTTTGTGATTACAAAAAAGGCATAGCGGACGAAGAAACATTCCATAGGATCAAACTATTGATGGATGAGCTTGACCTGTCGGAAAACGACAGGCAGGTTGTTGCACCCGCCAGGGAAAAGGCTGTTTTACTGACTGAAACTATGCAGGCAGAGGGAGGGCAATGCGGGGAGTCTGTTTCTGTAACCGCAATCCAACTTGCCGATGGAAAAATTTTTACAGGCAAGTCAACATCGCTTCTAAGCGCACCCGCCGCTGCTGTTTTAAACGTGGTTAAATACATGGCTAATCTTCCTGACAGTATGCACTTGCTTTCACCGCTGGTTTTGAAGCCTATATTGGATTTGAAACAGGAAATACTTGCACAGGCAGATACCTCTTTGAATCTTGAGGAAGTAATTTTAGCCCTAAGCATCTGCGGGGCAACAAATCCGGCGGCAAACTGTTCCATAGAAGCTTTATCCAAGCTAAGGCAGTGTCAGGCCCATTCCACCACAATACTACAGCCCGGCGATGAGAAGATATTCAGAAAATTAGGGCTGCAATATACGTGCGACCCGATTTTCTCATCTTCACAACTATTCTACTTCGCCTGAGTGGTAATTCTATTTAAAGTAACATTATCAAAGGCATGCAATGTAATTGCATGCCTTTGATTTTTTTCGAGTTTAAAGCAGAAATAATTTTTCTATATTTTAACAGCTGGTGGTTTACTTTATAAATGGAAAGTCGTATAATGAGTTAACGGAAAATTCGGAAATTACATAAGATTCAGATTAATAAATATAAATATCCAACCCAAAAATCAATAAGGAGGCAATTTAAAATGATGCTAAAAAATACTGCGATAGAGTACAATTAAGTTCGCAAAAGTAAAAAAAGGAAAAACCATCGATTACTCCGAAAAGGTAAATGTCTAGTAAACCAAAAAGGAGTGTATTATCGATGGCTTACCAAAATTCTACCGTACCTTTTGAAAAAATGCTATTAAATTTTATATCCAACGACGATCCTATGTTATCTATGTTGAAGTGGTTGTGTGAAAAGCTTATGGAAACCGAAGTTCAAACAAAGCTTGGAGCGGAAAAATCAGAAAGAGTAGCAAATCGGCAAGGATATAGATCCGGAT
>JAAYIB010000106.1 GCA_012744295.1 Acholeplasmataceae bacterium | reverse complement strand
CTGCTATGGAACATGGTCTTAAACAAGTCGAAGTATTCGTAAAGGGACCGGGTGGTGGCCGTGAAGCCGCAATTCGTTCTTTACAGGCTGCCGGGCTTGAAGTAAACGCAATTAAAGACGTTACTCCAATCCCACACAACGGCTGTCGTCCGCCAAAACGTAGAAGAGTATAATTACAGGGAGGTGTAACCAATAAATGGCAAGATATACTGAGGCTGTATGCCGTCAATGTCGTCGTGAGGGAGTAAAGTTGTTTCTGAAGGGCGACAGATGTTATAGTGATAAATGTGCCTTTGCGGTTCGTTCTTACGCACCGGGCCAACACGGCCAGGCACGAAAAAAAGTATCTGAATATGGTATCCAGCTGCGTGAAAAACAAAAAGCCCGCCGCATTTACGGGGTTTTGGAGCGTCAGTTCCATAACTGCTTTGTACGCGCCGAAAAACAAAAAGGAATTACCGGTGAAAACTTGCTGGTAATGCTGGAAAGAAGAATGGACAACGTTGTATATCGTCTTGGCATGGCCGAAAGCCGCAGCCAGGCTCGTCAACTAGTCACCCATGGCCATATTGCCGTAAACGGCAGGCGCCTGGACATTCCGTCCGCATTGGTTAAGGCAGGGGATGTTGTTTCCGTTATGGAAAGCAGCCGCAGCAAAGAGTATTTCCAAGGAATGGCGGAGACTTTGGCCTCTAAAACCGTTCCCGCCTGGATGGTGCTTGATGCTCAAAATCTCTCCGGTAAGATCGACCGTTTCCCGACTCGTGAGGAAATTGATGTGCCTATTGCTGAGCATCTTATTGTTGAGTTGTACTCTAAATAATGGACCATCTGCCACCAAATATTACGCGTGTTGTGGTAACACGCCAACGAGGAGGCTTTCCGCATGATAGAAATTGAAAATCCCAAATTGGTTACGTCTGAAATCAGCGATGATGGCCGTTATGGAAAATTTGTTTGGGAACCACTGGAACGTGGTTACGGCATTACCTTAGGGAATAGTTTGCGCAGGGTCCTGCTTTCTTCACTGCCGGGAGCTGCAGTTACCGCCATCAAGATTGACGGCGTACTGCATGAGTTTTCAACCATACCCGGTGTCAGGGAAGACGTTGCCGACATTATTCTCAACATAAAGGCACTTTGTTTGAAGATGCACAGCAGCGAGCCGACAATCATTCGTATTGAGGCGAGCGGAGAACAGGAAGTCACGGCCGGCGACATCATCCATGACGCCGACATTGAAATTCTTAACCCCGAACTGCATATTGCCACTCTTGACGAAGACGCCACTTTCAACATGGAAATCTACGTCGAAAAAGGGCAGGGCTATGTCCCGGGCGATAAGAACAAAAGACAGGACCAGCCGATTGGCCTTATTCCCGTAGATTCTATTTACTCTCCGATTACGAGGGTAAAATTTGGCGTTACAGACACGCGTGTCGGTAACGTGACGAACTACGACAAGCTTACTCTTGAGGTATGGACAGACGGCAGCATAATGCCGGACGAAGCCGTTAATGCAGCTTCCGGCATTATGATCGGTTACCTGCGTCTATTTGAAATAGGCAAGGGCGTTCAGACTCCGACCGTCAAGGTTCCGGAAGGCGTTCAGGTTGAAGAGCCGGTTGTGGAGCCGGGCCAGGGACCTGTGCCGATACCGATTGACGACCTGGACTTGTCTGTTCGTTCCAATAATTGCCTGAGGCGTGCCGGAATCAACACGGTCGAGGAATTAACGCAAAAGACCGAGGAAGACATGATGAAGGTGCGTAACTTGGGCCGCAAATCGCTCGACGAGGTTAAGAAGAAATTAGCTGATCTCGGCTTGAACTTGCGGAATTCTGAAGAAGATTAGAAGGGGGCGGAAATAAATGGCATATAGAAAGTTGGGACGCAATTCCAGCGCCCGCAAGGCCCTGTTTCGCAGCATTTTGACCTCCTTCTTCAAACAGGAAAGAATCGAAACAACAGCGACGAAGGCAAAAGAAATCAGCGGCCTGGCTGCAAAAATGATTACTTTGGCAAAACAAGGTGACTTGCATTCTCGTCGTCAAGTTCTCGCATTCCTCGTGGATGAAGAAGCGACTAAAAAGCTTTTTGACGAAATCGCGCCGAAATATACTGACAGAAACGGCGGCTACACTCGAATCTACAAACTCGGGCCACGTCGCGGAGACGCAGCTGAAATGGCGATTCTGGAACTTGTTTGATAGTTGCCGCTTAAAATTGCAGAGACTGACGTCTCTGCAATTTTTTTATGATTAAGCTGCAATACACAAGTTAACCATATTGCATTTAAGGGTTGACGATAATGAGGAAGAATACTATAATTAGTGCAGAAGTTTCTGCGATAAATTAGAAACCGGGAGATTGCTCGAACATGAAGCCAATAATAGAAATAAGTAACTTAAGTCATGTTTACCATGATGCACAGAACAATGAAATCAAGGCTCTTGACGGCATCAGTCTTTCTGTCGGTCAAGGCGAGTTTGTGGCCGTTATAGGAGCCAACGGGTCGGGCAAGTCAACCCTGGCAAGGCATTTGAATGCGCTGCTGCGACCGACTTCCGGAAGCTGTTTTATCGATGGCATGGATACCGGCAACGAAGCATCATTGTGGGCAATCAGACAGACAGTAGGCATGGTTTTCCAAAATCCTGACAATCAAATAGTAGCGGCCATCGTAGAAGAAGATGTCGCGTTCGGACCGGAAAACATCGGCGTGCCACAGGCAGAGATCAGGCCGCGTGTAGAAACGGCCCTTGCCACAGTCAACATGACAGAATACGCAAAACATGCGCCGCATCTGCTTTCCGGAGGGCAAAAACAAAGGGTGGCCATTGCAGGAGTTCTGGCACTTCTGCCCAAGTGCATTGTGCTCGATGAGCCGACGGCGATGCTTGATCCACAAGGGCGCGGGGAAATTGCGGCAACGGTGAAAAAATTGAATAAGGAAAAGAATATTACTGTTATTTATATTACGCACAAAATGGAAGAAGCACTGCTTGCAGACAGAATCATTGT
>JAAYIB010000105.1 GCA_012744295.1 Acholeplasmataceae bacterium | reverse complement strand
GATCTCGTATTGCATGTGTCGCCATCCGCTCCAATTGTTCCCATTGCTCCCTCTACAGGGAGCTTTTTTGTTATGCCGTCGGCTGCGAGCTTCGAAAGCCAAAGAAGTTATCTCGCTCCGCTCAGCTCCGCTCCTAACCGCTGCCCTGCTTCATCTGCCCGTCGCCCTGCTCGTGCAGATCTCGTATTGCATGTGTCGCCATCCGCTCCAATTGTTCCCATTGCTCCCTCTACAGGGAGCTTTTTTGTTATGCCGTCGGCTGCGAGCTTCGAAAGCCAAAAAAGTTATCTCGCTCCGCTCAGCTCTTCGAGGAGCCTTTTTGTTGATGGCCCGATTCGCCCCCATACTGCAGCAAAAAAGCCCGCCTTTAATAGCGGGCTTTTACTAATTTAAATATGTTTTTGAAACTACAACTCGAGCTCTTCCCCGGTGCCAAGGTAGTTTACCTTGCTGCCCATAACCTCTTTCAGGCGCTCATAGGATTTGATGCCCGTACAATGACCCGTGTAGTAACTTGTTCCCGTCTCTTTAAGAACTTTCGCAATTTCGGCGACAATTGCCGGATCCTCATACTTGTCAGCCGCGGGGTTATGCAGATGAAACCCGCCGATGCAATAGTCAGGCATTCGATTTTTCAACTGATGGAAACGATCCAGAATATTAACAATGCCGTTATGGGCACAACCGGCAACAAGAAGATATTTGCCGTCTTCAGAAATTATGAGATTCTGTTCGTGGGTAAAGTCATCCACCTTATAACCTTCTTCAGTTTTCATCAACAAAGCCATGTTGCCTGAGGGACGGAACCTGGTGCCTTTTACACCGGCAAAAAGCTCGAGCTCGTCATCAAGAACAAGGCTGTCTTTTACAAAGATGATTCTTTCATTTTTTTCCAAGTCCTTGTCGATACCGATGTACTTAATCCCGGCCTCGCCCCTGTCGGCATAATGCTCACCCAAAGCGTCACGGTGAATATAGATTTTCGCCCGGTCATTAATCGCAAGAAAAGTATTAATGCCGCCACCATGGTCATAATGGCCATGGGAAAGAATCATCGTGTCGACTGCGGCCAGATTGATTCCCATCCTTGCGGCGTTTTCCGCAAAGAGCTTGCTGGCTCCCGTGTCAAAAAGCACTTTGTGCCTTTTTGTTTCTATGTACAGGCTCAATCCATGCTCGCATTTCAAACCATCAATGGCTGCAGTGTTCTCAACCAATGCCTTAATTATCATTTTCGCCACCCCTGCCCGCGCCGTCTTTTCCTGAATCAAGCTGTCTGCCGAAGCCTCTTCGTCCGCAGCGACTGCGCCGGCACTTGCCGCAGCCGAACTCACGGTCCTTCTCGCTGTAAAGCTCATAGTCGCCGCCTTCTATCTTTACCTGACAGCCGTTTACCAACGATTCGGCAAGCTTGGCACGAGCGTCCGTATAGATTTTTTGGACGGTCGTTCGTGCTACCTGCATGCGTTCGCCGCACTCTTCCTGCGTTAAGCCTTCAAGATCAATCAGCCTGATTGTTTCATATTCCTCGACAGTCATCTCAATTATTTTTTCATTGCCACGCCGGACGCCCAAGGGGCCGTAAATATTGCTTTCCGGTAGGCAGCAAACTTTTTTCCCTTTTCTCGGCCTTGCCATCATCAATCACCTTACCCTCTTTGAACTACCCGTTTTGTCCTTAATTATAACCTAATCGAACACGATGTCAATATTTTTGAACTTCCATTGTATTTTCATAAACCGTACGTACCGCTTTCCCCGCAGCGCAATCGAGTTCGACTATGCTTTTGCCTGCATTAATTGCGCATACAGCCTCTTCATCATAAGGAATGCATCCGACAAACGGGACGCCTTTGGTACGGCAATAATCTTCTATTTCCTTTGTCTTTTTTATATTGTTGTCGAATTTATTAACACAGACTGCGGTTTTCACCCGGAATTTTTCTGCCGCTCCCAAAATTCTCTCCATATCGCTGATGCCGGAAACAGACGGCTCGGCGACAACAAGCACCATGTCAACGCCGCTGATGGAGGCAATGACAGGACAGCCTATACCGGGAGATCCATCAATGATAACCAGCTCGGCATCTGCTGCCGCCTCAAATATTTGTTTTTTTACTTCAGTGACAAGAAGTCCCGACGTGCCGCTGCCCATTTTGAGCCTGGCTGTCGAAAAGACCTCTCCGTTCCTGTAAAGCATCAGTTCTCCCGCAACAGCCGGTTTCAATGCAACTGCACCGACCGGACAAACAAAGGCACAGACTCCGCAGCCTTCGCAGGCAAAAGAATCCACCACGTACTTGCCGGAAAAGGCAATTGCCTCAAAACGGCAGTTTTCCATACATTTACCGCATCTTACACACTTATCAACATCAATCTCGGCTTTAGGCAAGCCGAAGTATGGCTTTCGCTCAGGTTCTTGCGACCACTTAAGCACTAAGTGCAGATTGGGAGCGTCTACATCGCAGTCGGCATAGGCACGGGCTCCCGACAGTTTAACAAAGGCGCTTGCTATCGTGGTCTTACCGGTTCCACCCTTACCGCTGAGTATTAAAAGCTGCTTCATGGCAAGCATCCTCCTTTATCTTGTCCAATAATTTCAGGAACATCTCCCTAAAGACGTCGTCCTCTCTGACAAGAATAAGACCATTGGAGTTTATTTCTCCAAGCTTCTTATCATAAGGTATGCTGGCCAGAATCTTAACACCCATGCGTCTGCAAAATTCTTCCGAGGGGTTTTCCCCTTGCTGGCATTTATTAAGAACTACCCCATGCGGTTTCCCGAAAAGACTGACAAGCTCCTCTACCATCTCCAGATTATGTGCGCCAAAAACACTTGGCTCCGCCACAAGCAGACAATAGTCAGCATCCTTGATGCTTTCCATTACTATGCAGGCACTTCCCGGTGGACAATCAATCAAGATCAGCTCTTCCCTGCCGCGCGTTTCCTTGAACAATTTTTTAATCAAGGGAATACCCGATGCCTCGCCAATATTTAACATACCGGTGAACACGCTGACGTTGCCGGAAACTCCCATTCGAACCTCACCGGTAATTTTGTCTTTTTCACTCATAGCTCCAACCGGACAAACAAGACTGCAACCGCCGCATGAATGGCAAACCTCTTCAAAAATCAATAATTCCTTGCCTGTATGTGCAAGGGCGTTAAACATACAAAAATCCACACATTTACGGCAGCCTGTGCATTTTTGCGCATCAACCAAAGGCATCTTGACACTGACAGACTCTTTGCCCGTAAATTCAGGTTTGAAAAACAAATGCCCGTTCGGCTCCTCCACATCGCAATCGACATAAATTGATTTTTCGGCCACTGCTGCAAGATTTACGGAAACGAGAGTCTTACCCGTCCCGCCTTTTCCGCTTAAGACGGCAATTTTCATGCCCACCGCCCCCACCTTCTTCATATTTTAAATAGACTTTATTCTTTCCAAATACAACAATTAGCAGGGAAACCCCTGCTAATTGTTGTATTTATTATTTCTCTTTTAGCTGCTGCTTAATCGCTTCCAGCCTTTGTTCGAGGATTTCTTTTTCCTCAGTCAGGGCTTCATTGTCACTTACGGGCACAAAACCACCCATACGAGCTCCTCTCAGGCCCATCCCTAAACCTCTGCCGAAGCCCCGTCTTCCGAGTCCGAGTCCTCTTGCCGGAATCCCGGCAGCTCCTGCGTTTGCTCCCGTGCAGAAACCCAAACCTCTTCCAGTCATAGCTCCACCGCCCAGCGGTCCTGTTCCATCTCTCCTTGGCATAAAAGCCACCTCCCAATCGTTCATATTATAAAGAGTAGTTATTGACATATGCCCTTTATGCTTTTATTATAACCCATTTATATCATATGTCAATAACTTTTTATAATATTTTTCTACTCATCGAAAGGCCGCCCCATTCCTTCTTCCTCGTAGGCTATGCCGTCACGCAGTCTATAAATTCTTTTAAAATGCGGCAATATTTTGTCGTCATGTGTGACAACTATAATTGCGGTCTGATATTGAGCGGCAAGTTCAATTAACAGCTTGATAACCAGCAAGGAACGATGACTATCCAGCGGCGCCGTCGGCTCATCGGCCAGTATGAACGGAGGATTGTTTGCCAAGGCCCGGGCGATCGCGACTCTTTGCTGTTCGCCTCCTGATAATTCTGAGGGTTTTGCCCTCGCCCTGTGGTCAACTTCCAGCACTTTCAGAAGTTCCATGGCCCGCGCTCGCGCCTTGTCATTATCTTTTCCCGCAAGCATGGGCATTATTGCCACATTATCGAGCATGTCAAGAAACGGTATCAGGTACGCGGCCTGGAAGACAAAGCCGATTTTGTCGCGTCTTAGCGCCCGCAAGTCTTCTTTTTTCCAGCCATTGTCATAAATGACTTCCCCTCCGAGCTCAATCAATCCGCTTGTCGGATCGATAATAGCCCCTAAGCATTGCAGAAGGGTTGTCTTGCCTGAACCGCTTGCTCCGACAAGACCAACGACCTCGCCGGGGTACACGCATAGGCTGACTCCTTTTAATGCATGTACCGCTGTTTCCCCTGCCCCGTAAGTTTTTACCACGTTTTCCATTCTTATAGCCTTAGAACATGCTGCTTGTATGTCCATGACTAACCTCCGATTGCTGAAGCCGGCTGCACCCTTAACGCCGCCCTTATTCCTGTGAGGCTGGCAAATACGCAAATGACAACGGTTATAAAGAAAATAACAAAGCTGTCAAACACCAGAAATTCAACTCTTTTTGGAAACAAGGGCGCCAGAATCGTTGCCGTTATCTTTCCGACCAAAAAACCTATCAGGCCAAGCCCGCATGCTTCTTGCAATATCATTCCCGCAATGGTGCTGTTTTTTGCTCCGATCAGTTTCAAAACCGCTATTTCCTTAATCTTGCCGAGAGTCATCGTATATATGAGCAGCGCTATTATGGCGGTGCTGACTACGGCCAGGATTACCATGAACATACCAAGCTGCCTGAGAGCGTTCGCTATAACCTTGACTAATAGTATGCTTTCCATCTGTTTGTAGGTGTAAACCTCGAAATGCTTCCACCTTCTAATCGTTTCGGCAACAATTTCCGGGTCGTGACCGTCCTGTATTCGTACGAGCACCGCGTTAACCTTGTGATTGGACTGCTGCATATCCGTTACGGCTTCAAGCAGACCCGAATTACCGGGGCGATTGATTTTCGGATTTGCCGCCAACCTGTTCCGGTCATTATAGATAGAAGTATTGTCTTTTTGAAACTGAACCTCCTGCGCGTCCTGCATGGCGAGAAATATTACGGGGTCGCCGCCTGATGAAACCATTTTGCTGGTCAAGCCGACAACCGTGTATTCATTTCTTCTGATGTTAATCTTATCGCCCACCTTAAAGCCTGTTTTATTGTCGGCGATAGCCTCATATCGGGACTTTGTAATCGGTCTGCCTGCAATCAGATAAGGCGGCTGGCCCGGCTTACCGTGTTCAAAGCCGGCTACCATTGCCCGCACGTCCTTGCCCGCATGCTTTGCCTGGACTGTCAGGTAGGCAACGTTGCTCGCTTCTTCCACTCCCGGAAGCCCGGCAATGCTCCTTGCCACGTCATCATAAAGAGTCGATGTTTCTGCATAGGGCCCCATCGTGTTGTCCTGCACAACCCACAAATCGGCGTAAGTGCCGCGGGCAAGCGACAGCGCGTCCTCCATCATCCCTCTGACCAGTCCTGTCATAATCATAGTCACACCTATCAACAAGCCCAAACCAATTCCGGTCAGCACATACCGCACCCACCCGTGGGCTATTTCCTTGCTCGCCAGATTAATCATGATTTAGTCTCCACCCTTACCTCCATGTCTTCCTTGAGCAATTGCGGACTATAAATAACAACGGTGTCCCCCTCTTCTACCCCTTTAATTATGTGTGTTTGTCCTTCCAGGGTTTGCGCCCCGATTTGAACTGATACAAATTTGATTTTATTGGCTTTAACAACCCAGACCCCATTTGTTTTATCAATTTTCTTAACAGCGGCAGTCGGAACAACAAGCACATTTTGTTCAGACGGCAGTTTGATCGTTACCTCCGCAAGTTCGCCAAGTGGTATGAAGCCCCCCAAATCATCAAAGCTGACATTAACAAATCTTTCCTCGGTAACACTGTCACCCTGTACCTCCAATCTTGCCACCCTGCCCTGCATTGGCCTGTCTTGCCTTGAACGGAGGACTATTTCGGCTTCCTGTCCCAAAGCAATTCCATAGAACCGGGACTGGTCAATCCTGGTCCTGACCCACAATGTAGAAGTATCAACAAGCCTAAATACCGCCTGTCCGGCTACAACCGTTGCACCGGGTTCCGCATCACGGGCAATGACAAGGGCGTCCACGGGGCTGACAAGCCTTAAATTGTTCAGTTGCTGTTCGATACCGGTCCTCTCTGCCCTCGCCTTTACGACTTCTTCCCTCGCGGCAGAGGCTGAAGCAGTTGCAGCCTCATAAGAAGCTGCTGCCGCAATTGCTTCATTTTGCTTGTTTTCAAGCGCCTCGGCGCTTATAGCCTGAGCGGCATAAAGCTCGCGGTATCTTGCAGCTGTTTTACCCGTCAGTTCTTTGCGGCTTGCCGCCTCTGTAATCTGAGCCTCAAAAGCCGCAATGTTTTGCTCAGCCTTGGCCAGGGCAGCATCAGCGGCTGCTTTTTTGGCCACAAGGTCTACTGCGTCCATTTCGCCAAGAAGTTGGTTTTTCTTCACCAAGTCTCCCTGGTCGAAATGCACTTTCAAAAGCCTGCCTGCCTGTGTCGGTCCTACGCTGTAGGCAAGCCTCGCCTCAACGGTGCCGATTCCGAAAACCGACGGATTCAGGTTCTGTTTGGTTACTTTCCCGACACCGACCTTTGTCGGACCCAAAGGCCCCTTGGTAAACAGGAACCAGGCAGCCGCGATCATTACGGCACCAATAACACCAAGCACTAACAAAAACCTCTTGTCTTTTAAAAATCCAAACATATCGGCAGCCCCATTTCCCTTAATGATATCAAATAATTGAAAAATATCGCCGTTCAGCGTTTCCTTATTCATGGTTTTCGACAAAAGTCCTCAAATACCTTCGCTGCTTACTTGCTTTGTTTAGAAGAATCGGATAACCTTAAGCTTAAATAGATTCTATTCTTACATGTTATAATAAGATGTCTTTGATTATTTGCACATGCAAAGGAGCTTCCATGGATTCCTTGATTGTTTTTTCGCTCGTACTTTGGCTTTCTCTCTGCGCAGCCTCCGGCCGTCTCTGTTATCGTGCCGTCAGATACAGGGAAACGGGGACTGCACGCGAATGGGCTCTTGTCGTTGCCTTGTGTCTTGGCACGCTGATTTCCCTGCATAAAGCCATCGAGCGTCTTTTAAATTCATAAAGTTTGATACTTGAGGAGGCCTGATAATGAAAAATACGGATGAAAACATGCAAACCGGAGAAAATCTCAGCTGGGTTTCTTTCGAAGGCCGCATCGGCAGAAAAGCCTTTCGGCAGCGCTGGCTGCCCATTGCCCTTGCCACCTTTTATATTTCCTATCTGCTTTCCACAAGGCAAGGCGAGCCCGGCACAAATTATCTATACCTCGTGGTAATTCCACTTTCCATCTGCGGCTTTACCTTTAAAATAAGGAGGCTCAGGGACATCGGCAGCAGCAAATGGCGCATGGTCGGTATCGTTCTGCTCTCGCTGCTGCCGATTTTCGACGTCGTGATTGCCGGCTACCTTCTTTTCAAAAAAGGGAGGCATGAGGAACAGGCCTAAGAAAAGACCGGATGCTTAACAGCATCCGGTCTTTTCTTTATATGACTTCAGTCAAAAATACGCGCGATGATGTGTAACGTCGGCTCGTCGTCAAAATAATACTCCTCAAGGTCATCACGAATCAAAACAAAGATTCCCTTGTACATAAAGCCGATTCCTACAAGACCGTCAAACCGGTCAAAAATCAGTATCAGCTTGGTAATGCGTTTGCCGTGATAATAAAACCCATGACTATTGAGCTCGTAATCATACCACCGGTAAGAATAGCAGCCGGGGAATCTCCACAGCCAGTCATCGTCGTAAATCATGCCAAAGAAGCAGTAGCTGGAAGTCCTGTAATGATTGTCCCAATAATCCCAAGGGTCATACCAACGGAACGGTGAAACATAGCGTCTCGGCTTGTGATGTCTTTTGTGCCAATTGAGACGCTCGTAATCGGGATG
>JAAYIB010000104.1 GCA_012744295.1 Acholeplasmataceae bacterium | reverse complement strand
GTTCCCATCCTTGTATCAAACCGCCTGACACGATATCCGGATCTATATCCTTGCCGATTTGCTACTCTTTCTGATTTTTCCGCTCCAAGCTTTGTTTGAACTTCGGTTTCCATAAGCTTTTCACACACCCACTTCAACATAGATAACATAGGATCGTCGTTTGATATGTCAACGCCGGAATCAATTTGACCTAATCGCCGGTTGAGAATTGACCAACCGCCGGGATAAAAACGCCGGTTTAGAGCACCGCCGGGTGAATTGCCGCCGGTGGCACAGTCACAAATCCGGCTTTTGCTCTGTCTTTCAAACGATAAGTTTCTCCTCGAATATTAATAACATGAGCGTGGTGCAACAGGCGATCCAGCATCGCCGTTGCAATCACTGCGTCGCTCATCAATTCGCCCCAGTTGGTGAAAAACTTGTTGCTGGTCAGGATAATGCTGCCTGTTTCATACCTCGTGCACACTATACGAAACAAAAGTTCCGCAGCTTGCCGGTCTAACTGCATGTAGCCGACTTCATCTACAACAAGGATGTTTGTTCGAAGATAAGCCTTCATTCTGCGCTCCAGCTTTCCAGTCTGTTCGGCTTTCTTTAAATCGGCAATCAGTTGCGGCAATGTCGCATAATAAACTGTCAGGCCAGCTCTCAGCGCTTGCATGGACAAACCAACGGCTAAATGTGTTTTGCCAACGCCCGGTGGCCCCAGCAGGATTACGTTTTCTTTCCTTGCCGCAAATGCCAACGTGGATAGTTCCTTAACCTGTCGAGCGTCAATGCTGGGCTGAAAAGTGAAGTCGAATTCCTCCAGCGTTTTCCGATGCGGCAGGCGCGAAAGTTTTATCCGCACTTCTTCGCTGCGCCGTCTTCTTTCTTGTCTTTCAGCATCCAATAAGCCCGACAAGAATGACAAATAGGTCAACTCACCTTTTGCCGCTGCTTCCAGCCTGGCATCCAGCAGCGCAGCGGCCGAAACAAGGCCCATTTCAATAAGCAACTCGCGTGTGTGCTCTAACTCCAGCATTTATATCACTCCCGCCATCTTGTCGTAGAGGCTGAGCGGGCGAACTTCGACTGCAGAGATCTCGCTTTGTCGGGCGTAAGAGAACGGGGATGCAATGCCGTTTCGCTCGGCGAGTCCTTCATACTGGCCTTTGAGCCAAACGATTTTGCCTGACGCATACTCAATTTTGTGCTGTACAATACGCACTTCGCCATCGTAGGCTTCAAAGCACTCGCTGCAAATGCGGACTCGCAGTTCACGACCGCTATATTGCCATGGCACGCCATACTTCGCGCCGTCGAAGCTAATGAAACCATCGCGCGTTACCTTTCTTGTCTCCCAGCGATGCTTGTCTCGTACTTCTTGGGCGGGCAACGTCAAAAGTTGTTCGTTTTGCAGGGTGTCCAACGGAACTTCACCCGTAGTGCCGTGCGGCTTGCTGTCCACTCGCTGGCACCACTCAAGCGCCTGGCGGTTCAAGTTGTCCAGGTCGACAAACTGTCTGCCGGGCAAAAAGTTGTCTTTTACGTACTCAACAAGTCGTTCGACCTTGCCTTTTGTTTGCGGGCGTCTTGCCCTGCAGACTTTCGGTATAAAACCCATGTCAGCGGCGAAATCCTCAAATCGCTTATTCCACAGCGGTTTGCCCGCTTCGCTGCCGTCAATGACGGTCTTCATCCTGTCGGTCAGCACAACTTGGGGAACACCGCCAAAATATTCAAAGGCATTCACCATGCAGCGCAGCAGGCTGTAGAAGTCACATCGCTTGGTGAATTCTACATATTTGGTTCTGGAGTTGCCCAGAATCATAACAAAAGCCGGCGCCTTGTGAATCCTGCCGCGCCCGTCTATGTAGTGAACGATGCCCCAATCCATTTGGGCCTGCTTGCCAGGCGGTGTTTCATACCGCCGGACGGCAGGAGTGCTTTTGGCCGGCCTGAATCTTTGCACGTAATCCTTAATGATCGTGATACCACCGGCGTAGCCGTTCTTTTGCAGTCGTTCGAGAATTGCCACGCAGTTGAAGATACCGTTGCTTATCATCTCATCAAGGTCTGCCTTATAGGGATCCAATTTTGATGGACGTGTTCGCCCTTTTAGGGCATGCGGTTTGGGATGATCGACGACGTACTTCTTGGCTGTGTTTTTCGAGATACCTAATTGTTTGCCAATTGAATATGATGATTGACCAGATTGCGCTTTTTGTCTTATCATGAGAATCAGCCCACTCCTTATCATGGCGCTACCCCCTTGGAGATCTTGTCAATCCCAATGGTAGCTTATGGTTTGGGGTGGGTCAATTTCTTTCCGGCGCTATGCGTCAATTATAGCCCGGCGATGACATTTTCAGGCTGATTTATTCTTTCCGTGACATCAAGACAACTGTCTCAACGTGGCTCTCCTGGGGCATAGCACTTAGTAGAAAACATGTAACTTTAATATTTAAAATAATGTTGTTTGTAAATTATCGCTAGGCTTTTTTACATAAATTTTTTTAAACTCCTCTTTTTTGTTGATAAC
>JAAYIB010000103.1 GCA_012744295.1 Acholeplasmataceae bacterium | reverse complement strand
TCCATGGTCTCACCGCTGAACCCGTCCTGATTCTGTGACAGAGTGCTTTGGGCAGATATGTGCAGGGGCAGGGCAAAGACTGTCAGTGTCAGAAAAACAGCTCTTCTGATAGTTGCTTTATGTATATTGGGGCAAAGGACCATCTACGGTATGAGCCTTAAAATATATTCGGCTACTTTAATTGTCATTGAAATCCCGCATGCCCAATAGAAGGGTTTTGCGCTGTATCCGCCGAACTGTAACAGGAACAGCACAACTGTTACGGCTGCACAGGCTAGAAAAACGGTGTTGAGCACAAAACGGACTTTTTCAAGTTTTGTACCTGAAGCGGTTTTGCGTGAGCGCCTTATCCTGGTCGTTTTGCCGGTGACATCGTATTTAGCCCTTCTCTCCACATCGGATAGTACTGAGTAGGCATGAACTATCTCTTCGTGACGCGGATCGGACTCGGGATGTTCGGCAATGAGACGATTGTATGCGGCAGTGATTTCGGCGTCTGTAGCAGTCGCATCGACATTAAGAATTTGATACAGTTTCAGGTCTTTTGGCATATTACTTGCTGTTTAATACATCTTCGACCAGGGTATAGAGCTTATCTTTCAGGTCTATGGTCTTGATACGGAACTTGCTTGTCTGCTTCAAAAATTTGGTCTTCTTGCGGTTGAACGCCTCGTTATCGGTAATCCAATCCTCGGCGGTGAAGGTTGAACCGCCGCTTTCGCGACCCATTTCATAGCGATACTTTATGTCCGATACCGTTATGTTACAGGCATTGTTATTGAAGTTGACGGAAAAATTATAGACTATGATCGACTCATCGATCTCAAGGGCTGAGCGTTTGAACACCAGTGTCTGCTCAACGTTGAAGACAAAACGCCGCGTTTCGGAATTTTCGGCTATGATAGCTCCGCTGCGGACCGATGCGGAAGCAAAATATCCCTTTGCCCAGCTAAGCACTCTTTGATAACACAGGTCAATATCGGCTCCTTCCGGTAGGGGTATGCCGGTTTTGAAAGTCACTTTACCATTTTCAACGGGAACGGAGCCTATTCCGTATTTTGGGTCTTCGGCGTCATTTTTTGCAAAAGCCAGAACCGTTATTAAACAGCTTACGGCAAAAAGAACAACTTTTTTCATAAACTCACTCCTTATTTTATTAATATTGCAATGTATCAGCAAAAATAGTTAATTCCGATGATATTTCAGCAAATGCGGATATGTTTTGGTTTGTTTAATGTTTGACCTCACTGTTTTTATAGTCTTGAATGAATTATACTGCTTATTTGAGGATTTTATTCCTTTTAATAGAAAAAACTGCTATTGGGATTAAATAAATTGATATTTTTTTTTAAAAAATTAATTATATCTTTGCGAGATAAGGAAATAGTGCTATTTTTGCGTCAAGATGTAACAATTGTTCAATCACATTTCAATACACAAACAACTATGGAAGAAATTTTGAAAAAAGCTGCTGAGCTTTACAGTGCTTTCGCTAAGGATGCCAATGCTCAGGTAGAAAAAGGTAACAAAGCTGCCGGAACACGTGCACGCAAGGCTTCATTGGAGCTTGAAAAACTTATGAAGGAATTCCGTAAAGCATCTCTTGCAGCTTCAAGGTAAGAGTATTTTATGAACGAAAGAAAGAGGAG
>JAAYIB010000102.1 GCA_012744295.1 Acholeplasmataceae bacterium | reverse complement strand
GGCAGGTTTCTTTCCTCGCAGTATGCCGACATTGCGAGGTATAAATAGGCTGAATAGAATTCCTTCTGGACTTGATCATTGATTGCCGCTTGCATTTTTTTGTTCATAAAATCACTCTCCTATAGATTAACTTGCGCCTATGCCTGTTAAAAGCCGGCGGATATATTCAGGCTGTCGAATAAACGGCCTTAATATCATGTTTATACTACTACTTGCCTTCAAAATAATACTGAGTCCACATAATGACCTCAGCCAGCGAGGGATGCGGCGTCATTGTCTCGCCGACGCTGAGCACCGAGTGCGGGTCGAGCGTACGCTCGATGCCGGCCTCCCGTAGGGCCTTTGCTGTTTCTGAACCAATTTCCGGATTGATGGCCTTGATTTTCTTGGTGCCGACGTTCATCAGATTGATGAAGGGCTGAATCAGGAGCGAGGCCTGCGCGCCGATGACATGGACGCCTAAAATCCTGTTCGATTCCTTCTCAACGATCAGCTTGACGAAGCCATCCATCCCGCCTTCAGCGGTAAAACCAAGCGCGTAGCCTTTGGCCGTCTTATGGTAATGCTGCTTGCCGATGGCAAGGTCGCAGCCTATCTCACGCGCTTCTTCCTCGGTCAGGCCGACCTGGGCTACCTGCGGATAAGCAAAGGTTACAGCAGGAACAACTTCGTAAGATGCCCAGCGCCAGTTCTTGCTGTCAAAGCCGCCGAAAAGATTGTGGGCCACAATGTCAGCCTCATAATTCGCCTTGTGCCGGAAAGCCGGTTGTCCGTTAATATCGCCAATCGCCCAAACGCCGCTGACCGAAGTTTCGAGCAGTTCGTTCGTTTTGATCCAGCCTTTGGCATCTGTTGCAATCGTCGTATGTTCGAGCCCGAGCTCGTCGCCGGCTGGTCTGATGCCCGTGGCGAACATGATTTCCTCAGCGGATATCTCAAAGGCTGCTCCGGAGCCATCGCTCTCGATAGTAAGGATTTTTTCTTCTTTTTCCTTGCGTACGGATAAAATGTTGTGCTTGAGAAAAACCTTGATACCAAGGGCGTTCATGTTTTTCAGCAGCTGCGCGGAAACCTCCCGGTCGGAACGCGGCAGCAACCTGTCATTATGCTGGACAATCGTTACCTCCGTACCGGCCGCGGAAAAAATATGGGAAAACTCGCAGCCAATCGGTCCGCCGCCAATGATAATCAGTTTCTTGTAAGGCTTGGCCGGATACTTGTCGCCGAAAAGCGTTTCAGAGCAGAGATATCCTGCCTCTTCGCGCCCGGCGACAGGCGGCAGGCTGGTCCTGGCACCGACGTTGATGATGATTTTATCGGCCGTCAGTTCTTCGGAAAGAACGCCGCCGTCAAGCTCCACCCGAACAATTTTTTCGCCCGTAAAGAAACCTCGGCCCCGATAAATCGTCAGATTCGGCTGGCTTTGATAGTAGCGGAAAACGCTGACATGGTCTTCAATCTTCTCCCAGACGCGACGGGAAACAACGTCCCAGTTCATTGAGGCCCGGCCTACATCGACACCGATCTTCGGCAAATCCTCAATCTCCCTGATATAATCGGCCGCGGTCGCCAGCACCTTGGTCGGAATGCAGCCACGATTGAGGCAGGTTCCGCCAAAATTTCCCTTTTCGATGACGGCACACCTGAGACCTTTGGCCAAAGCCGCGTCAAGCACCGTGTTAGCAGCGCCTGTGCCTATTATCAGGCAGTCAAATCTCTTCATAAGCAACTGGCCTTCCTTCGCTGTCTTGATATTTGCATCCACTCTATACTTACAAATAACTATTATTAATTTCGACAGTTATACTGATTATTCCTGCTGCTTTTCCAAAAGAATTTTGTGATTAGGCGTGTCATCGGGGACGGTTCTTTTTGGCACGCCCAAAATAATCATAGGAAGTTTGCCGTAATGTAAGCCACAAGCGGCAAAGTTAAGAGACAAAAAACCGTTGTCATCATAACGGCGCCAATCGCGCAATCCTCGTCCGAGCCATTGGCCCTGGCAAACATGGCGATGGCGGCCATGCTTGGGACGGCCGTCAAAGTTGTAATAACCGTAACGATTTCCGGATTGACCGAAAACGCTGTCAGCACAACGTGAACGAAAAGAGGCGCAAGGATCATCTTGCCGACAATCATCGCGTAATATTCCTTGCGTGAAACAAACTTCCATACATTTGTGAAACAGAAGCTGGCGCCGATGTAAATCAGCGAAAGCGGCGTAGTAGCATTCCCGACGGAACCGATTGCCTTGTTAACGGTTGCAGGCAGATACCAGTCCAAAGTTATAAAAGCCATTGCGATGATAATGGCTATCATAGCGGGGCTCATAATGTTGCTAAGATGCGACTTTATTGACGCATTTTTCAGCTTTTCTTCAGGCAGCGTCAGATAAAAGCCCAAGCTCCAAAGTACAATCTGGTCGGCTATGTAAAAAAGCGACATATACAGCATACCCCGTTCGGGCAAGATGCCCAAGATCAGCGGAATACCTAAAAAACCGACATTGCCGAAGGTCGTCGAAGCAAGGAAGACGCGGCCGTAATTACCCTTCAGGTCAAAGGCTCTTACGAGCACGTAACCCACAAAATAAAGGACGCCAAACATCAGAAACGATGCAGTCACAACCTCTGCAAAAGACTCAGTAATGTCATCCCTGCTCACGCTGTTAACCGACTTAGAGAAAATCATCGCCGGCAGTGTCAGGCGGATAATCAGCCCGGAAAGATCCACCATGCCCTTTTCGTTGATTACCTTGGTCTTTACTGCAAAAATGCCGATTACGATTAATACGGTGAAGATTTCCATTTGCGTCAGCAAACGATAGAAATAATCCATGCAATTAGCCCCTTGAATTTAATGTGTTTCGCCGCTTCTTAAGTCCGTACGAAGCATTGCGCCTGCCTTATTTTCGATTAAAGCCCATTCCCTGCAGGTCGGGTCCAAGATTCTCTCTCGGCTTCTTCATTGCCAGCCTGCCGCAGCGTTCACTCCAGGTTTCGCTTTCCCGGCCGCCTGTTCTGGCCAGATAGTACTGGGCGGTTCGTTCGTCATATTCCGCGGCAAGTTCGTCATCCATTGACTCATCATACGAGTCAACCTTGTAAACAGCCTTTAAATCAAGTCGAGGCTTTTGTCCGGGATTCTCGTCCGGATAGCCCAGGCACATGCCGAAAACCGGATAAACAAGATCCGGCAGGTTCAGCAATTTTTTCAACTCGTTGACATCGTCCCTGATGCCGCCGACATAAACGCCGCCCAAGCCCAGTGCTGCCGCAGCGAGGTAAGTATGCTGGGCCGCAAGGGCCGCGTCGATGCTTGCCACCAGGAACATCTCGGTGTTGTGAAAAATCGTCTTGTCTTCAACCTTCCAGTATTTTTCCCCACGATGCAGGTCCGCGCAAAACATCAAAAAGAGCGGACAGGAAACAACCCATTTTTGGTTGCCGGCGACTTCGGCGACAGCCTCCCTCTTCTGCGGATCTTTTATTTCGATAATCGTGTAAGCCTGAAAGTTGCTCGAAGTGGAGCTCCACTGGCCGGCTCTTATTATTTCGCGAACTACTTGCTCCGGCACAGGTTTATCCTGGTATCTCCTGATTGATTGGTGTGCTGTCAACATTTCTACAAAATCCTGCATCAATTCACTTCCTTTGCAAATAAATGGCCGGAAAGCCTACACCCCGAAAACATTTCAAAGTAACCTTCCCCCTGCGGCACAAACCAAATCAGATGTGCCCCCTGTCGACAACAACCCTAACGTCCAGCAGCTTCTCAAAAAACTCAACGGGTACCCAGGTTTTGTTGAAAAAGAGGTCCGGCGCAAAAGCAAGCTTGACTTCCTTCCCGTCCTTCTGATAGACCTGGCTGCAAACGCTTAGCATGATGCTTGTCCCCGCTTCGTCAGTCACGTCTACGCGGCATTGTTCCTCGTTCCAGGCGACACGATGGCCGAGCCCTTCCGCCACCACGCGCAAGGGCAGCATGATAGTTTTGCCCGTATCAAGGATGCTCTCCCCTTCGCTTAAGGCAAGCTCTCTGCCATTTATTGCAATGACGCCCGCACCGATATGGACAAAAACAGTCTGCGGCAGCAGCTTTGCTTTGCTTGCTGCCGTCTGCCCCGGCATGCTCATCGCAATCTTATCGTACCAGACTATAAGCTCGGAGCCTTGTCTGACGTTCGCGGCCTTCGCAAGCAGCGCGCGCTCGATTGTCACCAGCAGGTCTTTGTTTGCATTTAGAACCTTGATGCAGTCCGCATCTTTTCTCTCCACAGAGGCAACTCGCAGATAATGCGCAGACGGTCCCTTTGCCGCTTTGCCTGCGACTATGGCCAACGCGTTCGCCTGAGGCGGCATGCTTTTTGCCACGGCATTCCCATAGTAGGCAGTTACCTCGTCCCCCTTTTTCAAGTCGGCAAAGCCGAGAGCGCTTCCGTCTTCGGCCTTGACAATGTGCGTCGACGGATAAATATGGACGACGATTTCATGGAAAGCTCCCGTCCCCTCAATCAGAATACTGCTTTGCAAAACCTCAGCTATCCTGCCTTTGGTAAAAATAACATCGTTAGTCTTATCCTGTGCCGACACAGAAGAAGTGACGATCAACAGCAGGCTTGCCAGCAAAAAAAATATTCTCTTCATCTTGCCTCTCCTCCTCGTTACTGTTTAAATGTGTTGTTATACCTAATGATAACTTATAGCAAATCATTGTCAATTCAAATCGTTTACCGGCGCAGGCCTAATTTTCTCCGACAGCCTCGTGATGCGAAAATCGCTGTAGGCAAACACCAAAGCGAAAACCATACCGGAGTAGCAAAGCACCGCCCATGGCAGGTACTCAACAGTGGGCACGCCGATCGTCGTTGCAAGATATGTTGCCGTAATCGACCAGGGAATAAGAGGTACCGCGCAGGTGCCTGCATCCTCAAGAGTTCTCGACAGATTCTCCGACGCCAGGTTCATTTTCTGATACATCGGGCCAAAAAGTTCGCCGAGCAGCAAGATCGACAAATAAGTGCTGCCGGTTGCCAGACAGACCAAGAGCGAGGCAAAAAGCGTCGCAGCAACAAGCGAGGCCGGCGAACGCGTAAGTTTGCACAGATTTTCCAGTATGGTTGTCAAATAGCCCGCCCTGCTGTAAATGCCGGCAAACGCAAATACGCAGAATACCAAAAGAAAGATTGGCAGCATGCTTTCCATTCCGCCGCGATTCAAAAGTCTCGCCATAAGCTCCCTGCTGCCGAGCGGCACCTGCGTCGTCAGCATCGACAGGGAAAAGCCCTTGACATAGGCGTTGACTGCGGTTTTGACCGAAAAGCCTTGCAGGACGACACCTTGGAACAAAGCTAAAAAAGACGATGCGATAATAATCGGTATCGTTGGTTTTTTCAAAAAGGAACCGGCGAGCACAAGTATGGCCGGCAAGAGAAGCAGCCAGCTGAAGTCATAGATAGCTTCAAGATCCGCCAGCAGCGTTCCCGACTCCCCGATACCCCCGACGGCAGTCAGGGAGAATCCGGCAAAACCATAGACACAAAGGCAAAGCAGCGTCGCCCCGCCCGTTGTGTAGAACATATGGCGGATGTGAGTATAAAGATTGGTGCGGGTAGAAAGAGCCGCCAGTACTGTTGTGTCCGAACAAGGCGACATCTTGTCGCCAAAAATTGCCCCGGAGATTACCGCGCCGGCAGCAACGTCGAGCGGCAGTCCTTGTGCCGCGGCAACGCCCATCACGGCCACTCCGATAGTGCCTGCAGAGCCGTAGGAAGTACCCGTAACGGTTGATGCCAGTGCCGTTAACAAAAAAGCCGTAATATAAAAATACTGCGGGTCAATCAGCTTGATACCGTAATAGATAAACATAGGTATGGTCCCGGACAAAATCCATGACGAGACAAGCCCGCCGATACAAAGAACTAAAAACAGGCCCTGCGTGGTATTTCGCACCTTGTCAGCGATTGCGTCCATCATTTCACCGACGGTAAGACCGTTGGCTTTTGCCAGCAGCCCCGTGAAAACCGCCGACACAATCAGCAGAAAAGATAGCGGCAAGCGGACAACGAGGCTGCCGTAGCTAATCAGTAAAAACATAAAAATCAAAGGAAGCACCGAATTGAACAAAGAAGGCTTTTGCATAGCTTTCTTACTCCCTTCTGCCATAATAACCATACCGCCGGCCGTAGAACCGTCCCAAGTAGCCTCGGGTGACTAAAAAAGTTGACAAAAAAGGAACGTCCCCACTGTTCCCCACTGCTAAAATTTTCCGTAGTGTTCATGGTGGGCATTATTTTGTGCATTCGGACACATTTACCGCTGCAGCCAGGCAGAACTTTCAGACTGACGCGATTTTCAAATCGAACGATTTGCACTATAATGGGAGTATAAGGGAAAGTATCAAGAGCAAAGGAGACAAGCCTATGGAATTGATGGAAGTCATCTACAAACGCCGTTCTGTCCGCTTCTTTACAGAGGAAAAGGTTGACAAGGACGTTATCGACACACTGCTAAACGCCGCCGTGCAGGCCCCAAGCGCCATGAACAACCAGCCCTGGGCCTTTGGCGTGATTCAGGACAAGGAATTGATGAAGAAAATATCCGACGACAGCAAAGCCTATTTGCTTGCAGGCATCGGCTCGAAACCCTTTCTCGAAGGTTACCGACAGCTGTTCAGCAACCCGGATTACAATATCTTTTACAACGCCCCCGTCCTGCTGACCGTTTTTGCAAGGCCCGAAGGCCCCAATCCCGCAGTCGACTGTGCCCTGGCCGCGCAGAACATCATGCTGGCGGCGCACGCTCTCGGCCTCGGCACCTGCTGGATAGGCTTTGCGCAAATGTCCTTCAATCTGCCGGAACTTAAAGAACTGCTCGGCATCCCGAAGGAGTATTCTGCCGTGGCGCCGATCATCCTCGGTCACCCTGCCAAAGCATCACCTGAAATTGTCAAAAAAGATCCGGAAATATTGTTCCGGAAATAAAAGCAAAAGGCTGGGAACAATGATAATTATCATTGTTCCCAGCCTTTATTGGTTTAAGCTTGACAGCCTTTGCGACAAAATAATTTTAGCGCCATACCTGGAAAATGTCTTCTTCAGGTTTACGCGGGCTTACCGGAAAATCCTTTGCAGGATAGCCTAATATAATTGCTGCAGTAATAATTTCAGAAGAATCTAAGTTGAAATGAGATTTAATTCCGCCATATTTCGAACTATCCACGCCGGACAATTCGTTGTCGATTTCTCCCACAATGCATGCGCCAAGCCCTTGATTCATTGCTTCCAGGATCATAAAGCCGTAGGCAATTCCCATGTTTTCAAAAGTTCGCGCCATCAATGAAGAAGATCTATCAGCAAGCGCCTGGGCTATCCGGTTATTCAGGAAGGTTTTGTCAATATCCTCATCAGACATGGCAGTGCCGGAATTGGACATCAACTCTCTTAAACGATCCCTTTGATGGGTATGTTCCCATGCCGCTAATTTCCCGACGCACAAGATAACAACCGGCGCTTTTTTGATAAGAACTCCCATTGAGAAGCCTTCGGCCAGCTTCGCTTTATCAGCCTCTTCCATAACCGCAATAAAACGCCACGGTTGGATGTTTTTCCAGGATGGCGCCCCCCGTCCCGCACGCATAACATTTAAAATTTTCTCTTCCTCTACCGGCTGGTTAGTGAACTTTCTCACACTTTTCCACTCGGTTATTTGCTTTAACATAATAAGCTCCCCCGTTATTTAGTTTTTATACAAATATTTGCAGCAATAAACCTTTTTGCGTGATATTGCAAGATATTGTCAAAATTGGATACCTCCATTTTTAGATTTCACGCCCAGATGCTTGCAGGCCTCGAAATCGTCTTGCCCGCCAGGTCGATTACTTCATAAACCCATTCCGGTCCTTCAGCTTTCTGCTGATGGAATTCCGGATACGAATTATTCAGTTACTGCAGCGCCTTGTTCAGTGAAGTTGCTTACCTTGTTTACCGGCAACTCGATTTCTTGTCCTTCATTCTTCCACTGCAAAGCTTTTTTGAGTGTGCCGCTCATCACTTCTCCGGTGACCGTCAGGTTGATAACACTCTTCGCCTTGAATTCCGCAAAGCCAGCATTTGACCTGTCTATGGCATTATTCTGCCAACCGACGGGATGCAGTTTGGTATCCTCTGACAACGTGCCTGTTTTCACAGCACCGCTGTCGTAAAAATGAAGCTCGGAATCTTTCTTAAAGACCACGAAGCCGTATTGACCTTCACCGATACCGACAGTCGCCTCCTCAGCAATAGTACCGCTAATCACTGTTCCCTGCTCACTGAAGGTTACTGCTGTACCGTCCTGATAACGAATGTGCCCATAACTCGGAACCGCCATATTATAGATAGTGCCACCATGAATCCAATGCGGGGAAAAGAAGCTGCTTGCCGCATATGCTGCCTCTAAAGAGTAATCATTGATAACACGCTGCCACCCCTGCGGACGCAGGTATGTATCACTTGCCAGCACGCCGTTTACGACCGCACCCTTTTCATTCAGGCTGACAGTCGTACCTTTTTTAAATTTTACCTGCTCACCAACCGACCAGCCCTGAGGATAAAGCTCTTCATTTTTTGTAAGAGTTTTGCTTGTCGGAGCAGCAAAAACACTGCCGCAAAAAGCACAGAGGCTCATGATGACAGCAACTTTAGCCAACATATTTTTTGCTTGCATTCTTATCGCTCCTTTCAGAGTGATATAAACTATGCTCAGATGCTTGCAGGCGTCTTAATCGTCTTGCCCGCAAGATCGATTATTTTCAAAAAGCCCTCACGGTCCTTCAGCTTGCTGCTGATGGAAGTCGGGATACAGATAACCTTGGCTCTGCCTTCTTTTGCCAGGAACATTCTGACTGCAGGCGGAAAGGTGCCCGCCCAAACAGGAAAAACGAGTATCAGTTCTTCGCCAGCTTCAGGTTTCCTGTACCTTGCCGGCAGGTCCTCGCCCATGAAAGACTTGTAACCCGCCTTCAGATAGCCGACAGGGCCCTGCCAGTCAACATCGTCGGCTATTTCCTCAGCCTTCACGCCGTAGCGCTCAGCCAGCTCCTCCGCGACCTTCCTGCTTCTGCCCGTCCGGGTAAAATAGTATACTTGCATGATTTAACAAACCTCCTTCGCTTCAGGAAAGGTTTTACCAATTCGCATACAGGCGTTGCTTTTATGCCTTCGTCCTTAGCCTCTATTATAATACTTTTAATGCAATTGCGTTACAGCAAACAGGAATGTGTGACAAATAACCCGGCCTTGCCTATTATATTTCTGCAGCCTCAACATCATATTCGATCTTGTCCGCCACTTCCTGAGCCAACTCCGCGCCGAATTCTTCCCTTAACAGATATAGGCCGAGTTCAAGGCCGGAGCTGACACCCGCAGCGGTGATGATATTACCTTCCCGAACGACTTTCCGCGCCAAAACCTCGACGCCATAAGATGCCAGTTCGGCAAAAGCCGTGTGATAGGTCGTCGCCTGCCTGTCCCGCAGCAAGCCTGCTTCCGCCAGCAAGAAGGCCCCCGTGCAAACGGAGGCGATGTATTTCGCGCTTTGCGCCTGCCTTATGATGAACTCCCTGACGGCCTCGTTCCTCATCGCCGCAACTCTGCCCTTGCCGCCCGGAGCCACCAAGACATCAAGTGCGGGGCAATCCTCGAAGGTCACGTCAGGTATTACTCTCATCCCGTTAAAGGCTTCAACGGGCTCCGCCTTCTCTGCAACAAGCAGGACCTTCGTGCTGTCCGGCCTGATTTTGTTGATGTAGCTCAAAACCTCGAACGGACCGACAAAATCCAGCTCCTCCACCTGCGAAAACAGCAAGATGCCTATCGTCAACATCTGAGTCACTCCTTTGATACTTTTTCCCCTATCCGTTCCCCCAGAATTACACTTGTTTCATAGCCTTCTTTTGTTTGGTTAATTATATCTTCATCTGTTTTCACTTTGCCCTTTTCAAAGAAAAATATACAGGTAGAACCGCCAAATTTAAAGTATCCTTTTTCACTGCCCTTTTCGACTCTTTTGTTTGCAGTGTATGTTTGAATTATTGAACCAACAAAGGTTGCACCGACTTCGATACATAATGCATCGCCAAAATTATCCGAATGGAAAATGCTCCATTCCCTTTTATTCTTGCAAAAGAGTTCGGTTACCTCTTTTAAGGCAACTGGATTTACAGAGTAATAATTACCTTTAATCCTTTCTGTTGCCCCGCACACGCCATTATCAATAAAGTGGAATCTATGATAGTCTGTTGGACCAAGTCGAAGTATTATGCATATACCTTCTGAAAATTTTTCAATTATTTTTGGTTCGTCAATAAGTTTGTTAAAATTGAAAGTATATCCCTTAATTTGCACTAAATTATTCAAATCAATACTATCATAAGCAACAATTTTGCCGTCGCCGGGAGATATCAGAACGTCTAAGTCACTATCTATAGGTCGAGCCTGATCAGTTAATTT
>JAAYIB010000101.1 GCA_012744295.1 Acholeplasmataceae bacterium | reverse complement strand
CTTCCGGACTTATGGCCGGACTGACGTCGACTTCGGGCAGCATTACAAACTCCGGCGCGGTGAATGCGATTCAGGACGCCATGCTGATGGCCGCCGGGAGCATTAATAATTCCGGCTCCGTTAATGCCGGCAGAGATATCGGGCTTACAGCCGCTAACGGTGATATTTCGAGTACTGCAGCCTTAAATGCCGGACAGAATATTAACGCTGCGGTAACAAACAAGGGGAACATTTTCTTTGGGGCCGGCGCTGTCGCGCAAAACGGCGATATCGGCGTTACGACAAACGAAGGCAATATCACGAGCAGCCACATTGACGAAGATCCGGAAGCGCAGGATGTGAAGCTTTCAGCCTTGAACGGCTCGGTAGCTCTCTATACAAAGAAGGGCGACATCGACTTCCACGCTCTTTATGCCGCGAATACGGCTTCTGCGGCAACTGATGCCGGTAATATCACTATCTGCAGCATTGACGGAGACATAGTTCTTTTGTCGAACCTGGACATGAACGGCCAAACTTCGGTGAAGGATGTAACGGTCGGCAGCAAGCTCGGCTTGAACACCAACCTTCTCACTATAGGAAGCCTTAAGCAGCGCGAAGGCTCCACGTCAATGTTCCTGATCAGCCCCAACAGCTCGCGTCCCGATGAACCGATCGGAAGATTTGCCATCGGCAGCATCGAAGCACCGAACGGAGTGCGTATTGACAAGCTTTGGGCCCGGGAGGCAGAGGTGCATGTCGACGGCGGTAAATTCTATATCGACAAGCTCAGCATTGTCGACGTTGCACATTTCAGCAACAGGGATATGACGACGGCGGTTTACGGCTTGCCGCCTCTTCGGGACGGCAGCGACAGCATCTTCTGGAACAACGCGGAAGACTTCAATCCCAAGAACGCGCTTGCGGACTGGCAGCGGGAGGGCTATATCGGCAACTGGATGAACCTGTATTTCACAGACAGCTACCATATGCAGATCAGCAACGGCGTTCTCGCAGGCCTGGAAGATTACTATTATGTCTACAACCAGCGTTTCAGCGGGGATAACCATCTGGCCTTCCTCGAACGCAATATGCCGTATGGTACCTACAAGGCCGCCTATACGCCTGAATACTCCTATTTTGAAAGGTTTGCGCTATACGAGCTGCCGGAAGTGCCGGGCGAAGAAACCGGGCCTGAGCTTCTGGTGGAGGAGGAAGTGCTTTAGTGAAAAATCAGGGGGGGCGTTAGAGCAGCGCCCCCTTAAAATGGGGAGGGAACTGAATGAACAAGAAGGCCGCCGCTTTTGAGAAATTTCTGAAGGGCAGGAACATCACCTGCTTTAAGGTGGAAGAAGTTCCGGAGGACCAGCTGCATGCAGCAGTTTTTCGGTCTCAAATCGAAGTAGAGGGGCAGAACCTGCCCGCGATTATCGTGATTGACGACAGTATTTACGCGATGGTGAGGGTGCTGGTCGCGAACAAAGCGCTGCGGGTTGATAACGAAACCGCGCTGCTTAAGGCAATCAACGAATATAACAAGACCTACAAGGTCTTCAAGTATTACTTGGGCGACGATGGCGCGCTGTATCTTGACTGCTGCGTACTCTGCGAGGAAGGGAAAATCAGCGGCGAGCTTGTTTACGTGGTGCTTGACGTGATTATCAAGCATCTCGAAGAAGAATACAAAAAACTAATGAAGCTGATCTGGCAGTAGGCCCGAATATATGGCCCGCAAAAAAACATCATGTAAAAAGAGAAGAAGAGGGGCAAAGCCTCCTCTCCTTCTCTTTGTTTGATAACAGGCGGGCCGGGGAGTGAAGAAATGAAGAGAAAGATTTTTTGCCTGAGCCTGGCCTTTGCGCTCTTATTACCCGCAGCGGCAAGCGCCTGCACATTGTGGGCGGCGCAAGGCAGCGCGGTTAACGGTGGGGGAAGCATGATCGTCAAAAATCGTGACTGGCTCCCGAATCAGTATCAGCATTTGAAATTAATCAAACCGGAAAAAGGATACGCGTACTTTTCACTTTATGCAGAGGGAACGCCGGCAGGAACCAAGGCCGGAATCAATGAACACGGGCTCGTCGCAGTCAGTGCGACGGCAGGCAGCATTCCTGCAGGGGAAAGGGCAAAGATAGAAGGCTTACCTTCACTAACGAGAGTATTAGGCGAGTGTGCGAGCGTCGAGGAGGCGCTGTCAAGAACAGACTTGCTCGTTGGGCCAAAAATTCTAATGTTGGCAGACAAGAAAAGGGTGGCAGCGGTGGAAATCGGCCCGGGTTCTTTTTCCGTGCGTGTTGTTGAAAACGGTGCAATATTTCATACGAATCACTATGTTCACGATGATATGCTGACTTTTAACGTTAAAGTCGGCTTGAGCAGCCGGCAGCGTTACGAAAGGATTGGCGAGCTTGTCGGAGAAGACGATTGGACCTTCAGCTTTTCTGATTTCCTTGGCTTCAGCGAAGACCGCAAAGGCGGAGCTGATAACGGCATATTCAGAACCGGCAGCGCACCCGGTAAGACGAGGACGGTGGCAGTATGGGCCGTGCGGCTTCCCGCAGAGGGTTCGCCGGAGATTTATGTCAAGTTGTTGAACCCCGGCGAGGAGGAAAAGGTTTTTCACTATAGTGCGGAGAAGTTATTTGAGGATTATTAGAAAATTGCGGCCGCAGGGGGCCTTAAGGATGGTGAGTGCTTGAAACGAAACGTAATCGCTTATGTGGAGCCGTCTCATTGGCTGGGGCATGGTGATACCCAGCAGGAATTATACGTGAAGGAATTGCTGGCAATGGGGCAGCGGGTTCTTGTGCTGACAATTTTCCCGCAAAATACGGAACGCTGGGCGGCGGGGCTTTCGGCTAAAAAAGGTTCTCGTCTCTTTATCTATGAACTTAAGCCCGAAGAAGATTTTGTGGGGCGAAAAGCCGCAAAGATGGCTTGCTGGCCGTGGACTGCCGGGCAGATACGGCTGGCTGAAAAAGCGTCGTCATGGAAGGTTGACGTGGTTTTGCTTGCCTGGTTCGACGGAATGACGGGGTTATGGCAGAAACTGCTTGCGCCGCCGGGTTTGTTTTTTACCTATCCCTGGGCAGGCTTATATTTTATCCCCTCGCATCTGCGAGAAGATGTGCCGATGTCGAGGCGGAGAAGAAGCCGCCGCAGATTATTGGATTATCTCGCGATTCATGGCGGACGCTGCCGGGGTATCGGTGTTTTGGACGAGGGCGTGAGGGCGGGACTCGAGAAAATCGGCGCGTATACGGAAGTATTACCCGAGGTGACGGAAAAGGATGTTGTCTTAAGCAAAGAAGCGGAGAAGATCAGCAAGCTTGCAGGCGGGCGCTGCATCTTTGCACTGGTGGGTCATTTGTCGCCGCGTAAAAACCTTCTGATGTTTCTAAGAATGGCCAAGGAATTCGACGAGAACAAGGCCTTCTTTGTGCTGGCGGGCAAACTTGACCTATCGGCCTTCAGGTCAGAGGAGCAGGAGGAGATAAAGAAGCTTCTGGCACCGTCCGGGCGCGGCAATTATTATTACAAACTGGAGGAAGTGGAAGATCCGGCGGAGTTTAACGGGTTTTTGGCCTGCGCGGACGTGGTCTTCCTTGTATATAGAAATTTTTACCACAGCAGCGGCTTGTTGGCGAAGGCAGCATTCTTCGGCAAGCCCGTGCTGGCGGCGAAAGGCTACTGCATAGGCGGCAGGGTGGAGAGGTACGGGCTTGGGCTGACCGTGGAATCGGACAATTATGAGGAGATCCTGGCTGCAGCAAAAAAGATGGCTGACGAAGATTTCCGGCGGCAATTGGTCCAATACGCCTGTTTTAAGGAATATGACCGCCAGAATTCGCACGAGGCGCTGCGTGAAGCACTTGTGCGTTTGCTTGGGTTGGCATAAAAATAGAAAGGGGAGATGGTATGATGGCTTTGGTATGCGGTGCAGGCGGCTTTATCGGGCATCATCTGGTGAAGAGGCTGAAGCGCGAGGGTTGGGAGGTTTGCGGTGTCGACCTGAAATATCCTGAGTTTGAGGCAACGGCAGCGGACGAATTTGTGATCGGCGATCTTCGGGAAGCGGGTCTTTGCCGGATGCTCGTGAAGCCGGGCTCCAGGGTTTTTCAGCTTGCTGCCGACATGGGCGGTGCCGGTTACGTGTTCACAGGAGAAAACGACGCTGTCATCATGCACAATTCTGCCACTATCAACCTTAACATGCTCGAGGCCTGCCGCGTGAAAGGCGTGGAGCAGGTATTCTTTTCTTCGTCCGCCTGCGTTTATCCCGCCTACAATCAGGAAGACGCCGCTCATCCGGTCTGCGAGGAAGGTTCGGCTTATCCTGCAGACCCCGACAGCGAATACGGTTGGGAAAAGCTGTTCAGCGAGCGAATGTATTTTGCCTATGCACGCAATTTCGGAATAAAGGTAAAAGTCGCAAGATTTCACAATATTTTCGGTCCATTGGGAACCTGGCAGGGCGGGCGTGAAAAGGCGCCTGCGGCCATTTGCAGAAAGGTGGCGGCGGCAGAAGCGGGCGGAGAACTGGAAATCTGGGGCGACGGCGAACAAACCCGGTCCTTCCTGTACATAGATGAGTGCCTGGAAGGGGTTTTCCGATTGATGGCGTCGGAGTTTTCGGGCCCCGTCAACATCGGATCCGAAGAAATGGTAACAATAAACGAGCTTGCGGCAATGGTTATGGAGATAGCCGGAAAAGAGCTCAGCATTGTTCATTGCGATGGCCCTTTGGGAGTGCGTGGACGCAATTCCGACAATCGTCTGCTCGCTGAGAAACTTGGCTGGAAGCCGGCGGCACCTCTCTGCGAAGGTCTGCGCAGCACCTATGCCTGGATCAGGGAGCAGGTGCGGGCACGTGAAAGCTGAAAGCGTGACGCCGTATAAAAGGCAGGCCGCAGCATAAAAAAATTAACGGAAAGCATAGCGGCCATGGCTGGCGCAGTGCTTTCCGTTTTGTTTTCATTATCAAAGGGTTTTTTTATGGTCTAAAGTACCTTTCCCTCAATGGTTCTTGATTTTCGCAAGCAAAGCAATCATTAGTTTTGCGCGCTCGAACAGTGAT
>JAAYIB010000100.1 GCA_012744295.1 Acholeplasmataceae bacterium | reverse complement strand
CCCTATGACAGCGACGATCTCAAAGAAGCTATGAAGCAAGTGCTTGCAAGCAAAGACTTGCGCGTCGAGCTTAAAGGCAGAGGTTTTGCAAGAAGCAGGGAGTTCAGCTGGCTTGATACGGCGCGAAAAACAGCACAGGTATATCTGAAAGCAAGCAGGAAAGATTAAAGCGGGGCTGAGCGAAGCCAATCGCCTGACGAATCCGTCAGGCCCGAATCCCTGGAGGTTGCCATGAGAGTTGCGGTTGTTTGTGACTGGCTGATTGTCTATGCCGGCGCTGAAAGAGTTTTAGAGCAGATTTTGCAAATTTTTCCCGACGCGGATTTATTCTGTCTTGTAGATTTTTTGGCGCCTGAGGATCGGGGTTTCATTTTGCATAAAAAGCCGCAGACAACCTTTATTCAGCGGCTGCCCCTTGCGAAAAGCAGGTATCGCTCCTACCTGCCCCTGATGCCGCTTGCAATCAAGCGGCTTGACGTGTCAGGCTATGACCTCATCCTGTCAAGCTCGCACGCCGTAGCCAAGGGTATAACTACAGGACCGGACCAGCTTCATCTGTCCTATGTTCATTCGCCAATGAGATATGCCTGGGACCTGCAGCGTCAATATCTGCAGGACGCAGGTCTCGATGAGGGCATCAGGGGCGCCATGGCTAAAATACTTCTGCACTATCTGCGCATATGGGATAAGCGAAGTTCGAACGGTGTTGATTATTTCGCGGCTAATTCTTCCTATATCGCCGGGCGCATCGCTAAGGCCTACGGGCGAGAGTCTGAAGTTATTTATCCGCCGGTCGATGTTGAATATTACCGAATGCATAAAGACAAGGAAGATTTTTACCTTACGGTTTCCCGCTTGGTGCCATATAAGAAGGTCGGACTTTTGGCAGAGGCCTTCAATGCGATGCCTGAAAAGCGTCTCGTGGTGATCGGTGACGGGCCGGAATTTGAGAAAATAAAGAAAATGGCTAAAGGCAACATCAAGCTGATGGGCTATCAGAAAAGCGAGGTCCTGCGGGAAATGATGCAAAAGGCGAAAGCCTTCGTCTTTGCGGCGGAGGAGGATTTCGGCATCACGCCTTTAGAGGCGCAGGCCTGCGGGACCCCCGTCATTGCTTATGGCAGGGGCGGTGCTCTGGAAACGGTGTTGCCCCTCGGCACAGAAAAACCGACAGGGATTTTTTTCAAAGAACAGACAGCAGAGTCTATACAAGAGGCCGTTGCCTGTTTTGAGAAAGAACGCGCCGTCTTTACTCCCGAAAGCTGCAGGGAAAATGCCCTGCGATTCTCTGCCGAACGTTTCAGGGAGAGCTTTGCAAGGTTTGTTAATGACAAGATAGAACAAAGACAGTCAAAGCATCTTTAAGAGTGCGGAATTGCCGGAAAGGAAGCGTTATAGTGAAGGAAGAGCGTTTGCCTTGCCTTTTCTCTGGCAAAGGCTGTTAAGCAGGAGGCTTGCGGACTGTCTTGTTTTGCTCGGCTTGACGGTGCTTCTTTTTTTGACCAAGGCAAGAACGGCGGTTCTTCTCTTTCTCGGACAGTTTTCGCTGCTGGCGTTCTCGACTCTTTTGCTGAAGCGCAGGGAGTATCTTTTCAGGCTGGGCCTGGTAGGCCTGGTGAGCGCAGCGGCCTTTGCCGTTTCCGCATTTTTCATTAATACCTTTGCCGGCGGCCAACAACCCCTGGGCGTTGCGGGAACAATAAAGCATTATGTTAACGACAATGTTGAATCAGTGGCAGACCCCGCAAAAAGAAGCAATCAGTCGCGCTATTCAGTTATTCTGGCCGACTTGCGAATCGGTTTGGACAATCCGGTGCTGGGTGTGGGGATCGGACTTCGTGATGCCTACGTTCCGCAGCATTTTTCTTCGGCAAGCCTGAAAAACATTGAAATAAAGAACTGGGTCAGGCTGCAGAAAAAGGAAGGCATTCTGCAGTCGACCATACCGAAGCTTTGCGAATACTCGGCGCGCTTTGCGGAAACGGGCAGCATAGGCCTTCTCGTTTTTTTACTGCCGCTTCTGCAGCTTGGACGCAAAATGCATCTTGCCTATAAGCTTGCCGAACAGCAGGAAAAAGACAACCTTCTTGTTTTTGCGATATCGCTGCTGGCGGTTTGTGCCGCCGGCTTCAGCAACACGCTTGACATCAATTATTGTTACTGGGTCCTTTTGGGGCTTGGCTATGCCCTGTGCGCTAAGAAAGCGGCCGCGGACCGGCTGGAAAAAGAATCAGGGGCAAACGACGAGAGGACGAACTGCAGTGGCACTTTACATTAATGGCAATTTTCTAAATGAGCCGCTGACCGGTGTTCAGCAGTATGCCACAGCTATGGTCAGGCAGATTGACTCGCTTTTGTGCGGCCCCGGGTTTGCAGGGTTTCACGAGGCGGTTTTGCTCGTGCCGGAAGGTACGGAATGCCCGTTACCGCTATTGCGCGTAAGAATTGAGGAAGTCAGGTTCGGCCGCGGCAACCTGTGGGAGCAGACAGCGCTGCCGTATAGAAGCAGGGGGGCCTTTTGTTGAACCTCTGCAACAGAGCACCGCTGCTAAAATGCAGGCAGTTCCTTGTGATCCATGATGCCGCCGTCGGTGCGACGGCGGAAAGGTTTTCCCGTCGTTTCAGGCTGTTCTGGCGGACCTGTTACCGAATATTTGGCCGAACCTTGCCCGCTTTCGCAACGGTGTCAGAGTTTTCACGTCAGGAGCTGCGGACCTATTTCGGCATACCGGAAGAGAATATAAACGTGATTTATCCCGGGGTTGAGCACCTGCCGGGCAAGGAAGCAGACTCGGAATTTTTAGGCAGGCTGGGGATCAAGGGCAAGAGCTACTTGTTGGCCTTCGGTGGAACAACGAACAAGAACCTGCGGATAATAATTCGTGCCCTGCCTTTTCTGCCTTCAGATCTGTTGCTGGTAGTTGTGGGCAAGTGTGACGAAAAGACTCCGCCGGCATTAAGGGAAAGAATTGTGCAGGCCGGGCGCGTTGCCGATGAGGAGCTGATTGCTTTATACAAGTCCGCGGCGTGCCTCGTTTTTCCCTCACTTTACGAGGGTTTCGGCCTGCCGCCCATCGAGGCCATGTCTTTGGGGTGCCCGGTTGTTGCGGCACGGCGGGCTGCGCTGCCCGAGGTATGCCGTGACGCGGCGCTTTACTGCGAAGCGGAAGATGAAAAAGACGTGGCGGCAAAAATTGCCTTGCTTCTTTGCGATGACAATCTGGCTGAAAGCCTAAGGAAAAGAGGCTTGGCAAGAGCGGCGGAATTCTCTTGGGAGAAAGCGGCGGCTCTCCTGTCGGATGCTGTGCAAAAGCTTGCGAGACCGACCAACCACAATGTTTCTAAAAATTAGTGCAGAGAATGCCGCCATGACAGGCGCAGGGACAGGCACCGAATCTGCAAAAGCGGGGAGGAAGAACACTGGAAAACTCGGTTAGTGTCATTGTTACGGTTTACAATCTGGAGGATTGCCTGGACAGGTGTGTTGAATCTCTCGTCCGGCAAACCTATACAAATATGGAGATAATACTGGTTGACGACGGGTCAAAAGACCAATCCGCCGCAATTTGTGACAAGTGGGCGGCAAAAGATCCGCGCATTGCGGTCATACATCAATCAAACCGGGGCGTTTCCGCAGCGAGAAATACAGGTATTCTTGCCAGCCGCGGAGAATATATAATATTTATAGACGGTGACGACTTCATGAGAGAGACACATATAGAAGTGCTTCACGGCATGCTGCTTGAGCCAAGGATAGACATGTCCATAGTCGGCTTTCGCAAAATCAAGAGAAACAGGGTTATTGAAGAAACCGCGGGCCTGCCAAGGCTTATGGACAGGGAAGAAACGCTCGTGCATATCCTTAAACCTGTCGGCTTTTCCGGCATGCTTTGGAATAAGATGTTTCGAAGACGGCTGCTTGTCGATCATAACCTATATTTCGAGGATAACATCAGCCAGGAGGATCTTCTGTTTAATGTCAATTACCTTCTGTGTGCCCAAGGCAACGCTGCCTACGACCCTCAGGCAACCTACTGTTATATGCTCAGACCCGACAGCTTCTCGCAAAGCTTTAACCGCAAAAGCCTGACGGCTATAAGCGTCATGGACCGCCTGTCGGAAATGCTGGGCAAAAATCATGCCGGCGTGCTCGGCTATCTTGAATTCAATAAAATTTTTACGGCGGCGATCTTCGTGCGAGCCATGGCGAAAACCAAAGAGTTTAATGACGATTACTATGAACTGAAAAAATATATTGCCGATAATCTT
>JAAYIB010000099.1 GCA_012744295.1 Acholeplasmataceae bacterium | reverse complement strand
CATCGGGATGGCGGAGCGCTTTGCTATCTCAATCGGCGGCACGTTGGAAATACCGGAAACCGCAACAACGACTGCGGTAATCGGAGAAACGTTACGGGCGATACCTGCCGCGAACTGCATCGGCAGAAGCATCAATACAGGAGCAATGCCCATTTTCGCCGCAACGGCGGGGGCCAGGGCGGCAAACGCGAAGAACGGAGCGTTGCCGGAGCCCATAACGATGGAAGCGACAACGATGACGCCCGTCATGACGAGGGTCATGCCTAAACTGCCGAAGCCCGCGTTCTGCGCACCCTTGATGATGGTGTCAATCGCGCCGATGCTGGTCAAGCCTTTCGCAAAGACCTCGCCTTCGGCGTCCAGCATGCCGCCGTACTCGGTCTTCGTCCCCGCAAAATAAGCGGCGGCTTCATCGCCCAGCAGCAGCGTCCTGTCCTCGTATTCCCTCATACCGGTCGAGCCGGTTGCGAAGGTGTTCGTCTCGTGCTTCATACCTGCCAGCAAAATTCTTTTCATACCGCACTTCTCCCCCCGACTATATAATATGAAGTAATATATCTAAATTTAATTCTATGCACATTTTAGATTTCCTGTTAAGAGAAAGCCTCTTGAAAAGTTTTTTTGTGTAACATTTTTGCGCTGCAGTTTACAATTACTGCCAAAAAAATGAAAAGTATGTGTTTTCGGGCCGCAGCATGGTTGCAAAAAACTTCCTTCGTTGAATATATAACGTTGAAGGGAGGTTTTTGCATGGATAAAATTACATTGAAACAACTCGCCGCAGCGGCCGGCGAGGTTAGGGGGAGGATCGGCAGGATCTATCTCCACTGGACGGCGGGCTGGTATGACAGCACCTTTGCCGACTACCACGTGAACATCACGGGCGACGGGTCGATTTATCTCAGCACAAGCGATCTGACGGAAGTGCTGGCGCACACCTGGCGGCGCAATACGGGGGCCGTCGGCGTAGCCCTCTGCTGCTGCGTTGACGCCACTATCTGCGCGGACGGGAGTTTCTCGCTCGGCAGCGTACCCCCGACCTGCCTGCAGATTGAGAGCGCGGCCAAGGTCATCGCGGTACTCACTGAGGCGCTCGATCTGCCGATTAATCCCGAATGCGTGCTCACGCACGCGGAGGTGGCGGATATTGACGGCTACGGCCCTGCCCAGATTGCCGCCGGCAGCTTCGAGAAATGGGATCTCTGGCGGCTGCCGGATTACGACGGCACCTGGCGCAGCGGCGGCGACGTGCTGCGCGGCAAGGCGCTCTGGTATCGGGCGCGGCATGCCGCTGATAAGATTATTTCCTGATTTCCGGCAGGAAAAACCGGTGTTTCCGACGAATTGTAAAGCGATAGGATTCTTCAGGCAGTCAGTGCCTGTTTAGCGGTCGCAAAGGTGCGCGGTTATCCCCGGCAAAGATTGTTATCTGATTTTAGGAGGTTTCTTGTATGAAAATTAGGCTTGCCGTTATTTTTTCCCTGTTGGTGCTGTTGGCACTGCCGCTGACGCACAACATCTGCAGCGCGCAGGACAAGGCAACCGTCGGCGTGTTGAAGATCCATTGCAATGATCGGCTGATGGGGCATTTTATCGCCGATACTCTGGCGACCGACCTTGCAAAGATCAAATCCCTGAACGTAGTCGAAAGAAATGCTTTGAACCAGGTGTTTTCCGAACAGGTTTTGAGCGAAGAAGGCCTGGTTGAAAGCCTGCAGGCGGGAACGGGGCAAGCTATGGGACTAAATTATGTCCTGATTGGCTCGGCCACGGCGGTCACTACGGAAACCTGGAACAGCTACAGCAAAAAATACAACTATAACAGCAAGGTTTCCCTGAATCTGAAGCTGATCGACGCCTATGACAAGCTTGGCCGCATCGTGTGGTCGGGACAGCGGACGGTGGAAAACTACACCGATGACATCGTGATAACCGCCAACGAGGCAGCCTATGACCTCGCGCGCCAGATTTACGACGAGTTTCCCGTGCGTGGCTATGTCATCAAGTCAAGCAAGGGCAAAATCTATGTTGATCTCGGCGAACGCGACGGCCTGAAGGAAGATGACAAGCTCATTGTGGAAGGAGTCGCCGAGACCCTTATCCATCCCGTTACCGGAGAAGAAATCGTCACGAAACAAATTGCCGGCGAGCTGAAGGTGCGCGAGGTTTACGAGGACTACTGCATCGCGGAGGTCAAAGAAGATTCGCTGCGCGTTTATCCCGGCGACATGGTTAAAAGGCAGATTGCTAAGAAGCCAAAAGCGATTTTCGGGTTGGGGTGGTCCGGCAAGCACGAATTTTAGATTTCTCGATTGCGCCGGCGCTGACAGCCGTTTGGCATTTCATAGACCAAAGGGACTTTTCCCTCTGGTCTTTTTTTATTTTCAGGTTGCAGAAACGGCCCTTGCCGAATATATGTAGGTGAAAGGAGGTGAGGCAGATGGCAGCAATCAAGAATGTAGAGAAGGTCAGCCTCCAGCTTCAGGTCGACAACGGTGTGAGCTCCACCGGCGCGGCGCTGAGCAAGACCTATACCTACAACAATGTCAAACCGGCAGCAACAGCTGACGCGATCCTGACAGCAGGCAACGCGCTCGGCGGACTGGCGGGACATGAACTGCAGGGAGTCTACTGCAATGAAAAGAGCCTTTTGACAACGGAAGGCTGAAACTGAGAGGAAAGGAGGAATGACAAATGAGCAAAGTACTTGAACTCGTCTTCACAGACACCGCCGGCAAGAACAAGACGCTGAACGTCAACGAACCGCGCGAGGATGTGACCAAGGCCGAAGCAGAAGCGGCCATGCAGGGCATCATCGACGCCAATGTTTTTGCCACAGCTAACGGCGACCTCGCTGCAATTGCAGAAGCTCGTGTGCGTACCACGACCGTCGAACCATTGGCCTAAACGGTATGGACATGGAACAGGTCACCGCGCAGATCGCCAATTACGGATTTCCGATCGTCCTGTCCGGCTATCTTCTGGTACGCATGGAAAGCAAGCTGGACAAGCTGACGAGCGGCATCAATGAATTGCGCGAAGCAATCCTGCAGCTTAACGGCGGGCAGGGAAAAAAGACCGCCGCCTGAAATAACCAAAGCGGCACAGAATGAAAAAAGCAAGCAGCACCGAAGAGGTGCTGCTTGCTTTTTTTGGGAAAAAAATTAAAAATGGTAAAATCGGCGGCTGAACATTGCCCGCGGGCATTGCCAATGTCAGACCGGTGATGACTGTCTTAACGGAAAATATCACGATAATGATTAAAACAAAGCACAAATGTTTTCAGATGTTTTCCATTAATAACCGTAACTGTTTAAGCGCGCTTTGCTTCATCTTTGAGACTGCCTGGTGGCTGACGCCGAAAATTTCCGCGATTTCAGCCTCGCTGCAGCCGCCCCAGTAGTAATAGGCGAGCAGGCGGTGGTAATTTGCCGGCAGCCTCTTCAGCGTCTCTCGTTCGCGCAGAATATCAAGCGCCTCGTCTTCGCGCGTTTCGGCGCCGGCATAAAGAGACAGCGTTTCTTCCGGTACGGGCTGTTCGCGGAGCGAAGTGCCATATTCCTTGCGCAGGGCGTTTTGGAGTGCGAGCGAGACCATTTTCTTGACAAAGCCGGCAAAATGCGAATATTCGCTGCCGTTGTAGCTCTGTATGCAGCGGACGATCTCGCAGTAGCAGATACTTTCGGCCTCCTCGCGGATGGGAGCAAAACGGGCTTTATTGATCAGGCTTAGGACTAAAGGGCGAAAAGCTTCGCAGAGGGTTTCCATAGAACGCTTGCCGCCGTTTTGAGCGGCAGGTACCAGGATTGCAAAGTCGGGGTTTAGAGCTGAGTGTTGACCAATTTTCTCAAAATGATTGTTTTTCATAACACAATTCCTTTTGAGAAGCCGGTTTCTCACTATATTTTTTTCGGTACCACCAAATAGTCTACGCCTGATGGACGAAAATTACAACTTCAAAAGTTGATTTTCTTGAATATTTGGACGTGTAAAAAGCACTTTGTGACAGGCGTAACCTCAAGGTTGGCCTATAAAGGACACAAGATTTCTTGAAATGGATACAATGGGTTTACTAATTTAAAGAAAGGGCGTAAAATATAAATATGTAATTGTCCACATGTTTTACTTAAAACAGAAATTTCTTCACAAAGAATTATTGTTCGTTGCAACGCCTGTGGACTTTGTCTTTGTATTTTGGAAAGGAAGTAT
>JAAYIB010000098.1 GCA_012744295.1 Acholeplasmataceae bacterium | reverse complement strand
CGAGGAGCCTCAGTAATTCTCTTGCTTCCTCGTCAGTCTTCGCTGTAGTAACAATTATAATATCCATTCCACGGACTTTATCAACTTTGTCATATTCAATTTCCGGGAAAATCAATTGTTCTTTCATTCCGATTGCATAGTTGCCGCGGCCGTCAAAAGCAGTCGGGCTAACTCCACGGAAGTCACGCACACGCGGTAAGGCAATGTTCATGAGTTTGTCAAGGAAGTGATACATGCGTTCGCCGCGCAGGGTAACTTTAGTACCGATCGGCATGCCTTGACGCAGTTTGAAAGCAGCAATGGATTTCTTAGCCTTGGTGATTACCGGTTTTTGACCGGAGATAATCGTCATATCGGCAACAGCAGCATCAAGGGCCTTGCTGTTAGCAATGGCATCGCCGACTCCCATGTTCAAGACAATCTTTTCAACTTTTGGAATTTCGTTTACGTTTTTATAATTGAATTTGTCCATCATACCTTTGACTGCCTCGGACAAATATTTTTCTTGCAATCTTGTCTTTGCCATTCATAATCCTCCTTTCCCGGATTTTATTTATCGATAACTTCTCCGCATTTTTTGCAGGTTCTTGCGAAACTGCCTGCAACAGCGGTTTTGGCAATACGAGTAGCTTTCTTGCAAGCCGGACATACCAACATGACCTTGGAGGCCGCCAGCGCGGCTTCCTTGACGATAATACCGCCTTGCGGATTGGCTTGTGAAGGCTTTGTATGGCGTTTAACCTTGTTCACTCCGGCAACAACGACTTTCGCTTTCTTCGGCAGAGCCTCGATAACCTTGCCTTCCTTGCCCTTGTCCTTTCCGGACAGTACCAACACTGTATCGCCTTTCTTTACATGCAATTTTGCAGCAGTAGCCATGTCAGAAACACCTCCTTTTAGTGCGTAATTTTTTCGTCTTATAGCACTTCCGGTGCCAACGATACTATTTTCATGTAGTCTTTATCACGTAATTCACGGGCAACCGGTCCAAAGATACGCGTTCCGCGAGGGCTTTTGTCATCTTTAATCACGACTGCGGCATTTTCGTCAAAACGGATGTAAGAACCGTCCGGACGACGAACTCCTTTACGGGTACGTACGACAACGGCCTTAACCACGTCGCCTTTTTTTACAACGCCACCGGGTGATGCATCTTTAACTGCACAGACGATAACGTCACCGATATTAGCATACCTGCGGTACGAACCGCCCAATACTCTAATGCACATAACCTTCTTCGCACCGGTATTATCACCAATGTTAAGAATTGTTTGCTGTTGTATCATGGTTTTCCTCCTTTGCTAATTTATCCTGATAAGTTAGCAAATATAATTATTTTGCACGCTCTAAGATTTGAACGACACGCCAGCATTTATCCTTAGACAAGGGGCGCGTTTGTACGATTTGCACTGTGTCTCCGATGTGAGCTTCGTTGTTTTCATCATGAGCTTTGAATTTTACCGTATGTTTTACACCTTTTTGATAAAGGGGATGCTGTACAAAACGTTCAATGGCAACTACTACCGTCTTGTTCATTTTGTCGCTAACCACTTTTCCTGTGCGAGTTGCACGTAAATTTCTTTCTTCGGTCACGAGACGATTCCTCCTTCTTTTAGACTCAAAACACACTTAAGCTTTTAATTCGCGTTGACGCTGAATAGTCTTAATGCGGGCAATGGATTTCTTAACTTCTCTGATCTTCATAGGATTTTCGAGTTGTCCAGTTGCCATTTGAAAACGCAGATTGAAGAGTTCGTCTTTCAAGCCGGCGATTTTTGTTTCCAATTCAGCTGAAGTCATTTCAATAATTTCTTTTGTTTTCATTAAGCTTCACCACCCACTCCATTTTGTTGTGCAGCGATTTCGGCTTCCAATTGAGCTTTGGTCACAAACTTTGTCTTGATAGGAAGTTTGTGGCTGGCAAGACGCATGGCTTCTTTTGCAATTTCTTCGGTAACGCCGTTCATTTCGAATAAAACGCGGCCCGGCTTTACAACAGCTACCCAATACTCAGGAGACCCCTTGCCGCTACCCATGCGGGTTTCAGCCGGCTTTGCCGTAATCGGCTTGTCCGGGAAAATTTGAATCCAAACCTGACCGCCACGTTTAATGTAACGAGTCATAGCGATACGTGCCGCTTCAATCTGACGGTTTGTTATCCAAGCCGGTTCTAATGCAACCAGGCCGTATTCGCCGTGGGTGATCAAGTTGCCGCGCATGGCACGACCGGTCATGCGGCCTCTGTGTTGTTTGCGATGCTTTACTCTCTTCGGTAGTAACATTAGTTTACGCCTCCTTCTTGAGGAGCAACTACTGCGACTTTGGTTTCAGGAAGAATCTCACCTTTGTAGATCCATACCTTTACACCGATACGGCCGTAGGTAGTATGAGCTTCAGCTGTACCGTAATCAATGTCGGCGCGCAGAGTGTGAAGCGGAATGCTTCCTTCGCGGTAGCTCTCGCTGCGTGCTATTTCTGCTCCGCCAAGACGGCCGCCAACCTGAACCTTGATTCCCTTTGCTCCCATACGCATCGTACGGCCAACGCTTTGCTTCATTGCTCTGCGGAAGGCGATACGGCGTTCGAGTTGTGAAGCGATATTTTCAGCAACCAGGGTTGCGTCCATATCAGGGGTTTTCACCTCAATGATATTGATATCGATGACACTCTCGGTCATTTTTTTCAGGTCATTTTTCAACAATTCGATGTTGCTGCCCTGACGGCCAATTACCATACCGGGTTTGGCTGTGTGAATAGAAATGCGAGTCCTGTTTGAAGCACGTTCGATTTCTACGCGGGAAATTCCGGACAAGAACAATTTTTCTTTGATAAACTCACGAATCTTGATATCTTCCAATAAAAATTTCTCATAGTCTTTGTCTGCGAACCATTTGGAATCCCAAGTTTTGATTACGCCGACCCGAAGACCATGCGGATGTACTTTTTGACCCACTATCGTTTCCCTCCTTCTTTTGGAATCTTATTTTTCGGACACCGCAACGGTGACGTGGCTGGAACGCTTTAAAATTTTGAATGCCTGTCCACGCGAACGCGGATGGATTCTCTTCATCGTCGGGCCTTGATCCACATATGCGCTGGACACGATAAGGCTGTCGACATTCATGTCATAGTTATGCTCGGCATTCGCAACAGCTGAATGGAGCACCTTCTCGATTACCTCAGAACCAACCTTAGGGGTATGTTTGAGGATCGCGAATGCTTCACCCACGGACTTGCCGCGGATAAGATCAATGACGATACGCAATTTGCGCGGCGCGATGCGAATATATTTTGCAATAGCTTTTGCTTCCATCGATTATCTGCCCCCTTTCCCCTTATTTCAACGAAGTCTTTTTATCGGCATGGCCTTTGTAAGTACGCGTAGGAGCAAATTCTCCCAGCTTGTGGCCTACCATGTCTTCCGTAACAAATACGGGCACGTGTTTGCGACCGTCGTGAACGGCGATCGTGTGGCCCAAAAAGTCCGGAAGAATTGTAGAGCTGCGCGACCACGTTTTTACAACTTTTTTATCATTAGCGGCATTGAGCGCTTCAATTTTTTTCTGAAGACTTGGGTGGACATAAGGTCCCTTTTTAACTGATCTGGACACTATGTTGGCCTCCTTTCTTTACCCTGTTATTTCGATCTGCGTTTGATTATTAATCTGGAAGATGCCTTCTTAACCTTGCGGGTACGTGTACCAAACGCACATTTACCCCAAGGAGTAACAGGACGCTTACGACCGACAGGAGAATGGCCTTCACCGCCGCCATGCGGATGGTCGTTAGGATTCATTACAACGCCGCGGTTGGCGGGGCGTATGCCGAGCCAGCGGGAACGCCCCGCCTTGCCCACTACTATGTTTTCGGCGTCAATGTTACCAACTTGTCCGATAGTTGCACGGCAGTTGATGTGAACCTTGCGGATTTCGCTTGAAGGCATACGAAGCAATGCATAGTCGCCTTCCTTCGCCATTAACTGCGCCGAGGTACCGGCAGCGCGCACCAGTTGTCCGCCTTTGCCGATTTTCAGCTCGATATTGTGCACCATGGTTCCGAGCGGGATGTTCTTGAGCGGCAGGCAATTGCCGGTCATGATGTCCGCTTCCGGCCCGCTGACCACGGTATCGCCTACCTTAAGGTCAAGAGGGGCCAGTATATAGCGTTTCTCACCATCAGCATAGTTGAGAAGCGCGATTCTGGCGTTACGGTTGGGATCATATTCAATGGTTGCAACTTTTGCCGGAACTGCATCCTTGGTTCTCTTGAAATCAATGATGCGGTATTGTCTTTTGTGGCCGCCGCCCTGGTGGCGAACGGTCATTTTTCCTGTATTGTTACGGCCGGCATGTTTTTGTAGTTTCTCTACAAGCGGACGATGCGGCTTGCTTGCTGTAATCTCTTCGAAGGATGACACTGTTATGAAGCGTCTCGAAGGAGAATACGGTTTAAAGCTTTTAATAGCCATTTTTTTACCTCCTTAGTACGAAAATTACATTCCTTCGAAAATAGGAATCGTCTGGCCTTCTGCAAGCTTGACGATTGCCTTCTTATAATCAGAACGCTTGCCTATGTTTTTGCCCATTCTTTTGGTTTTGCCAAAAACGCGGATAGTATTTACGTTTAATACTTTTACCTTGAAAATCGCTTCTACTGCCTGGCGGATTTCCACCTTGTTGGCAGCGAGCGGAACCTGGAAGGTATATTTATTGTCTTGCATCATAGCGGAAGTTTTTTCCGTAATGATCGGTCGAAGCAGTATATCGCGGGGGTTAGCGGCCATTATGCGAGCACCTCCTCAATTTTTGCTATTGCATCCTTAGCAAGAAATACCTTTTCGTGATGAAGAAGGTCAAAGACATTCAGGCAGCCATTGGAAAGTGCTTTCACCTTCGGCAGATTGCGGGAAGACTTTTCAACATTTTCATCGGCGCCCTCCGTTATAATCAGGGCTTTTTTATCAGCCGCTGCAAAAACATCGAGCAGTTGGATAACATTCTTTGTTTTTGGCGCCTCGAAGGTCAAACCCTCCACGACAACCAATTCTCCCGCCGCAACCTTGGCGGACAAGGCACAACGAATAGCCAGTCTGCGGGCTTTGCGGGGCATGCTTTTCGCATGGCTGCGGGGCTGCGGTCCAAACGTGGTGCCGCCGCCTACCCACAACGGAGAGCGGATGGAGCCGGAACGCGCACGGCCCGTTCCTTTTTGTTTCCATGGCTTGCGGCCACCGCCGCGCACCATGCCGCGAGTCTTGGTGGCATGAGTGCCAAGTCTTTCATTGGCTTGCTGCATTACAACCGCCTGGTGTACTACAGCCTCATTCATTTCTACACCAAATACGTAGTCCATTAATTCTATTTCTTCGCCGGTCTTTTCTCCGGCAACGTTATATACTGATAACTTCGGCATTTAAGCATCCTCCTTTCTTTCGCTACTTATTTTACCGGTTTAACGGTTTCTTTCAAAACTACGAAAGAACCGGCAGCTCCGGGAATAGAGCCTTTCACCAGGATAAGATTGCGGTCTGTGTCAACCCTTGCAACGGTTAAACGCTGAACGGTTACTTGTTCATTACCCATGCGGCCAGGCAGTTTTTTGCCCTTTATTACTCTGCCGCCGGGGCCGGAATGCATCGGTCCCATCGAACCCGGTTCACGGTGTGACTTCGAGCCGTGCTTCATTGGTCCGCGAGCGAAGTTATGGCGCTTAATTGTACCTGCAAAACCTTTACCGCGGGAAATTCCGGTTGCATCGATCAACTCACCTGCGGTGAAGACGTCGGCGCAGATTTTTTGTCCGACTGTATATTCAGAAGGATCAGATAAACGCAGTTCTTTGATAAATTTGACCGGAGTAACGCCGGCCTTGGCGAAGTGGCCTTTCATAGGATTGCTCGTATGTTTATCCTTCAATTCGCCGAATCCGAGTTGAACAGCATTATATCCGTCTGTCTCTTCGGTTTTATTTTGAATTACCAGGCAAGGACCGGCTTCTACTACAGTTACCGGAATCATCCTGCCGTCAGCTTCAAAAATTTGAGTCATGCCTATTTTCTTGCCTAAGATTCCTTTAGCCATTATCGCACCTCCTTCTTACAGTTTTATCTCGATATCTACACCAGCGGGCAAATCAAGACGCATCAGCGCGTCGACTGTCTTTGCTGTTGGCTCCAGTATATCTACAAGTCTTTTATGTGTACGCATTTCAAACTGCTCACGTGAATCCTTGTTGACATGGGGAGAACGTAGAATCGTATAAATATTTTTTTCAGTAGGAAGCGGGACGGGACCGGAAACCTGCGCACCGGTGCGTTTCGCCGTATCAACTATTTTTGCGGCGCTTTGATCAAGTGCCTTATGGTCATACGCTTTCAAGCGTATTCTGATTTTTTGACTCTTTTCCATTTAAATTTCCTCCTAATTCGCCCAGTTTCTGAGAACGGACATACTCCGTGAAAATCTCCCTGTCCAACAGGCAAGCAACCTCTCACATCATCGCAGGACCATACAAACAAACATAAGAATATGAGGGGCAAACTTTAGCCCCTCATAGGGATCTAATAAAATTATTTATCTTCGATGGCAGCAACAACGCCGGCGCCGACAGTACGGACGCCTTCGCGGATTGCGAAGCGCAGGCCCGGCTCGATGGCGATCGGAGTGATAAGATCTACTTCCATG
>JAAYIB010000097.1 GCA_012744295.1 Acholeplasmataceae bacterium | reverse complement strand
GACTTACGTCAAGCCCCGGGTAAACAATAGGACCTCCCGCCGCCAGCGAATAAGCTGTCGACCCTGTCGCGGTTGCAATAATTACCCCGTCCGAAGGGTATGCCACCGACTTTTGCCCTGCAATCCTGACATCAAGCCGGGCAAGTCTTGAAAAATGACCCTTTGTCAGAACAAAGTCATTGAGGGCATCTGCCGACAGTATTTCCTTGTCATTCTGGTCACAAATCACCGCATTCAACATGCTGCGTTTCTCAACACGATACTTCCCGTCAGCGACTTTTAGCAAGGATTCATATAAAAAGGGCATTTCCAGTTCGGTCAGGAATCCCAGCTTGCCAAAGTTGACTCCAAAAACCGGTATCTCCAACAAGGCAGTGTGGCGGGTCATTCGCAGCAGCGTACCGTCCCCTCCCAGTGACATAGCCGCCGCAAAAGGCTTCATCGACTCAGCATCTCCATATGAATAACTCCTGCAGCCATAGTTTGCTGCCACTTCTTCGGGAAGATAGGGCACAATGTCGTGCTTGCCGCAAAAATCAATGAGTTCGTCGAGGACGCTGACAACACTGTTTTTTTCGAGATTCGGGAAAATACCAAGGTTAAACTCCATAATCGTCAGTCCTCCGTATCAGTACCCTTGCCTCCGTGGGAGGCCAAAACAACCGTTTGGGCACGCGTGCTGTCAATTTCACAAGACCTATCAAATGTGAGGTAAAGAAGATATTCGATGTTGCCTTCCGGGCCTTTAATCGGAGAATAATCAAGCCCGCAGGCAGAGAATCCTATGCTTCTGGCAAAACTTAGCATTCTTGTTATAACTTCGAGATGAACAGCGCTATCGCGAACAACGCCTTTTTTTCCAACCTTTTCCTTGCCTGCCTCAAACTGCGGTTTAATCAGTGCAATGACGCAGCCGTTTTCTTTAATAAAGTTCTTGATAGCCGGCAGGACTTTCTCCAGCGAAATAAAGGCAACGTCAATCGTTGCAATGTCCACCTTTTCAGGAAGCGCTCCTTCTTCCATATGTCTGACGTTCGTTCGTTCCATATTAACTACACGTTCGTCATTTCTTAGTTTCCAGGCAAGCTGACCATAACCGACATCGATTGCGTAAACGCGGTCCGCTCCGTTTTGCAGAGCGCAATCGGTAAAGCCACCGGTTGAAGCACCAACGTCGGCGACAACCTTGCCCGCCACACTTGCATGGAAAACTTTCAGGGCTTTTTCCAATTTCAGTCCACCGCGGCTTACATACGGCAGTTTGTTCCCGATAATTGCAATTTCCGCATCCGTATCGACTTGTGTGCCCGGTTTATCAATCTTTATATTGTTGACCAGGACAACACCTGCCATAATTGCTGCCTGTGACTTGGTCCTTGTTTCATAGTAACCTCTTTGTGCCAGCAAGGCATCCAAACGCAGCTTGGTCATTTTACTCACCTGTTTCTCTTTAGCAGACATTTCTTTATGTTCGCTGCAATATTGACCGGATCAAGACCTATAGCCTTTAACAATAGAGATTTGTCTCCATGCGGGACAAGCCGGTCCGGGATGCCGAACGTCATTACCTTTGCCATTTCAGATGAACCGTTTTTGTTTAAAGACTCCAAAACGGCAGAGCCCAGTCCACCGATCACGGAATTCTCCTCTAAAACGGCCAAAAGCTTGTGGTTCTCGACAGATTTCAGCAAAGCTTCCTCGTCAAGAGGTTTCACGTATCTCGCATTAATTAGAGTGACAGAAATATTGTCTATGGATAGTTCGAGCATTACTTGCCGTGCGTGCGCTACCATGCTGCCGACAGCCCAGATGCAGACATCGCTGCCTGTCGAAAGTCTTTCGGCTTTTCCATACGGAAGAAGCTGCAAACATTCGTCCGTTAAAACTCCAAGGCCGCTGCCGCGGGGATAGCGAACCGCGACCGGCCTCCTTAATGACAAAGCGGTAAAGAGCATATGCCTTAATTCGTTTTCATCCTTCGGTGACATAATTGTCATGTTTGGCATCGTACGCAAATATGAAAAGTCAAAAACCCCATGATGCGTAAAGCCGTCATCGCCAACTAATCCGGCCCGGTCGAGGCAAAAAACCACAGGAAGCTCCTGCATGCAAACGTCATGGATGACTTGGTCATAAGCACGCTGCAGGAAAGTTGAATAAATAGCGACAAACGGGCTAAGACCGTTTGCAGCCATACCGGCTGCCAAAGTCACTGCGTGCTGCTCCGCGATGCCGACATCAAAAAACCGCTCCGGATAAGTCTTTGCAAACTTTGTCAAACCTGTTCCGTCCCGCATTGCTGCCGTTACGGCGACGATATTCGAGTTTTCCTGCGCCAGTTGTACCACTGTGTCGCCAAAAACCTCTGTATAAGTATTTTTGGCATTCTGTTGTTTTAATGCTTCTCCCGTTTCCGGATCGAATGGTCCCGTCCCGTGGAAACGGTTGGGGTTAGCCTCTGCCGGCTGATAGCCTTTGCCTTTTTTGGTGATAACGTGCAGAAATATTGGTTTGTCAACTTTTTTTGCACGTTCCAGGATGTCGATCAATCCCTCCAGATGATGCCCGTCGACCGGTCCGATGTAAGTAAAACCAAGCTGTTCGAAGAGCATCCCAGGAGCAAGGAAATATTTTAAGGCGTCCTTCACTCGTCCTGCGGTCTTGGCAACAGGCTCGCCAATGGTTGGTATGCTTTTTATAAGACTTTCGATGTCTGACTTTAAATGAGAATAAGTCGGATCAGTTCTTAGTCTGCCGAGATATTCGGACATGGCGCCAACATTTTCGGCAATTGACATCTCGTTATCGTTCAGTATTACCAACAGCTTTTTCTGCATTACGCCGGCGTTATTCAAAGCCTCAATGGCCATGCCCCCGGTCAGCGCACCGTCGCCTATAATCGCGATCACGTTATAATCGTCATGGGCAATATCCCGAGCGACGGCCATGCCAAGAGCGGCCGAAATCGAAGTGCTTGAATGGCCTGTCCCAAAGGCATCATGCGGGCTTTCCGTCCTTTTAGGAAAGCCTGAAATGCCGCCGTACTGCCTCAATGTTCCAAAGTCTTTCCTGCGACCCGTGATAATTTTATGAATGTATGCCTGATGTCCTACGTCCCAGACAATTTTATCGGCAGGCGTATCAAAGACTTTGTGCAGTGCCAGCGTCAGTTCAACGACACCTAAATTGGGTGCAAGATGACCGCCTGTTTTTGAAATTACCTGAACCAGGAATTGCCTGATTTCCTGAGCTAACACGATTAATTCTTCTGTATTGAGTTTCTTTAAGTCTTCCGGCGAGTCGATGGAATCAAGAAATTGCACTGAAATAACCTGCCTTTTTAGGATATATCCTATTCTGAAATTTATTAGTCTTAGTTATGGCGGCTGCATATCATTCCCGTTATTTCTTTCAGAGGTTCGGCCTTGTCTCCGAAAGGCTGTAAACAGGCAAGCGCCTCATTGATGGTTTTGTCGGCAAAAGCCTTCGCGCCAACGAGGGTATATGCCGTAACATATGTAGACTTATGCCTTTTAGCATCGCTTCCGGCTGCCTTGCCCATTTCCTCAGGGTTGCCTTCCACATCGAGAATGTCGTCAATAATTTGAAAAGCCAAACCCGTAAGTTCGGCGTACCTCGTCAAAGCAAGAAGCTGCTTTGCATCCGCACCAGCAAGCCGTGCACCGGAACGGACTGCCGCAACAAAAAGGGCTCCTGTCTTGGCAGAGTGCAGGGTATTTAGCTCTGCAAGGGAAATCTCTCTTCCTTCCGCCTCCATATCAAGAACCTGCCCACCCACCATTCCGAAGTTTCCCGCACACATTGCTACCTCGCGCACTGTTTCAATTAAAACATCCGGACTGACATTCTTTTGTTCTAACATGACTTCAAAGGCAAGGGTTAAAAGTGCATCACCGGCGAGCAACGCCATCGCGTCACCAAAAACCTTATGGTTTGTCAAGCGCCCTCGCCTGTAATCATCATCATCCATCAGAGGCAAATCGTCATGAATCAAGGAGTATGTATGTATCATCTCCAAACCGCATGCTACCGGCAGATAATTATAGCCGTTTTTCCCGATGGCTTCCGCCGTTGCCATCAGAAGCAGAGGTCGTATTCTTTTGCCGCCTGCAAGCAGACTGTACCTCATAGCCTCGTCAACCTTAGAAATTCCTTTTGCAGCGATGCGCTTTTCCAGAAAACTGTTGATAAGTTTTTTTCTGTCCTCGTAATACTTCTCGAATTCCATCTATTCTTCGTCCTCGCTTATGTTTGTAATTGCATAGCCATCACTGCCGACAGCAGTTACTTTTTGAACTTCCTGTTGGACTGTGTTGATTTTACTCAGGCACACATGGCTCAATTCAACACCTTCTTTGAAAACCTTAAGTGCATCATCCAGAGAAAGCTCACCACCTTCAAGCAATTTGACATTTTCTTCAAGCTTGTCGAGAGCGTCTTCAAACGCTAACTCTTTTTCAGCTTTTTTCCCTGCCATCTTCATCTACCGCCTTTTCAAAGACTTCACACATGCAACAATGCTCCCGTCTGAAACGGAAATTTCTACTTCTTCTCCCAAACTCACCTTGTTTACGGTTTTAACCAGAGAACCATCAGCCTTTTGTACAAGACAATATCCCTTACTCATTATTTTTAACGGGCTGTTCGCGTCCAGCCTTGTTGTCAGCAGGGCGTACCGGTGTTCGCATATCCTTACTGTATTATGGAACGCGGCGACAACTCTTTGCAGACAATTGTCAACAAGGATTTCCCTGTCCGCAAGCCAGCTTGTCGGTTCTGCCAGTACCCGGGAGCTTGCAAGTTTTTTGGCTTTATTGGCATGAAAGTCTACTGACTTGTTGATTGCGAGAACGTTTCTTCTTTGCAGCTGATCTATCCGACGCAGCTTCTCGAGAAGCTCAGGCACAACCATCTCTGCCGCCTGAGACGGAGTGGCCGCTCTTATGTCCGCCGCAAAATCGGCAAGGGTGAAGTCTGTTTCATGTCCGACTGCACTCACGACAGGAATTGCCGAATTTGCAATGGCACGAACAACGGGCTCCTCATTGAAGGCCCATAAGTCTTCTATGGACCCTCCGCCCCTGCCCACTATCAAAACTTCTGCCAATTTGTGTCTGTTCATCAATCTAATTGCATTCACAATGTCGCCCGCGGCCTCAGACCCTTGTACCCTGATGGGTAGAAAAATTAGCCTGACTCCGGGATTACGCCGCCTTGCAACTGTTATGATGTCATGGACGGCCGCCCCTGATTCCGAAGTAATTATACCTACGCTTTGAGGCCAGGCGGGAACTTTTCTTTTTCTTTCAAGTTCAAAAAGACCCTCTGCTCCCAGTTTCTTTTTCAATTTATCATACGCCAGCATCAGGTTCCCAGTACCGCTTTCTAAAAGGTAGTCTGCATACAGCTGATAAACGCCGTCCCTTTCATAGACGGCGATTCTCCCTATTGCAATAACCTGGGCGCCGTCTCTTGGAGTGAAGGTGACTTCGTTGGCTCTGCTTTTGAACAAAACTGCCTTGAGAACGCTGTCCTTGTCCTTCAGCGTGAAATAACTGTGCCCTGAAGGATACTTTTTATAATTTGAAATCTCACCGCTGATTTTAATGTTAAAGAATGATCGATTGGCCTCAATCAGCTGTTTGATAATACGGTTGACCTCGCTGACTGTATAAACCTTTTCATTCATAATTCTACCCCCGACAATCGCAAAGCTGCGGCGGCACAACCAACGGCATTATCGGTGCTGTAAGCCGGCTTGGGAAAATAAGTCGTCATTCCCCGACTTCGCAGCTTAGCAGTAAGCGTTTCCCTGATGTAAATATTTGCCGAGATGCCGCCCACAACAATAACTTCATTGAATTCCTGTTCCTTCGATATGTTAATGATAGCGCTGGCAAAAGACGAGGCGATAGCAGCTTCAACGCCTCGCGCAATATCAGCAGGTTCATTTCCGGCATCAATTGCACGCAAGGCTGCCGTAGCCGGTCCAGAAAAACTTATCTGTCCGCCTTTGACTGCTACAGGCAGGGAAAAGATGCCAGCCGCGCTTCGCGCCAGCTTTTCAAGAGCCGCGCCGGCGGGAAAGCTTAAGCCTAACGCAACCCCCACTCGATCAATAAACTGACCTCCCTGCAAATCGACGCTGCCACCTACATTGGTCAGCTGGTGACGTTGGTTTGTTTTCAATTCAACTAATAAAAAATCAGTAGTGCCACCCGAAGCATGAAGCATTAGCAACCTGTTTTTCGTTGGTGGCATTACTGACCAAAGCGCCGCTTCCAAATGGTTTTCCTGGTGACTTATTAAAAACAGCGGAACATTCAATACACAGGAAAGGGTCCTGGCACAGCCTGCACCGGACAAAAAAGCCGGCATATACGAAGAGTCAAGTGGCCTTGGTTTATTCGTTACACCAATTCCAGCCACCTTCAAATCATGCCGGGCAAAAATTATTTCAAGAAGCTCCGGCAGGTTGCGCGTATGCTGAAAAATCATTTCAGATTGCGCCAAGCCGCGTTGACCATTCTTTACGTTCAAAACGCGGCGTTCTTCCGCAAGCAGTGACCCCTGTCTGTCAAGAACTGCTGTAGAAGTAGTATAACAGCTTGTATCAATGCCGATGAAGACATCAGTCTGAGACATTGTTTCTGACCATTTTACCCAAAACGCCGTTGATGAACTTTGCCGACTCGTCAGTACCATAAATTTTTGCAACTTCAACGGCTTCGTTAATAGCAACCGATACGGCCAGGGGTTCTGTCGCGTAAAACAATTCATAAACTGCGATGCGAAGTATGTTGCGGTCAACTGCAGGCATCCTGTCAATTGTCCAGTCGATGGAATATCCTGCTATTTTTTCATCAATCTCAGACAAATTCGAAAGAATACCGTCAAGCATCGTCAGCCCGTAGGCATCCTCATCTTCAGAAACGCTCTCTTCCTTAGATGCGGCAAAAGCCTGAAGAGGTTCTGTATCTTTTGAAAAGTCGATCTGAAATAAGCTTTTAAGAACTAATTCTCGTGCATGTCTTCGAGTCATATCTTTCCTCTTTCGTTTGTATTATCTGTGATGTCCCGGCGGCAACAAGCGGTCAAGTACATCAAGCAGGTCTTCCTTGTTGTCGATGCGTTTGCCCAAGAGATAGCCGGCAGTTATGCATATCAGCAAGAAGATCGTTTTAAAAAAACCAAGAACGAGAAACATCGTTCCGATCGTCAGCCCGAATAAGGCTCCCACAAGCCGCCCACGATAGT
>JAAYIB010000096.1 GCA_012744295.1 Acholeplasmataceae bacterium | reverse complement strand
TTGCTTGTTTTTCTTTATAAAACAAATGAAGAGCCTTTAGAGCATTTCTCAACGCATTTTGTTGAAAATCAAATAATAATTATAGCTTTCGACGTTGTTTTTTGTTTTCCTGCAATATTTCTTACAGCAACATCCTTTTGTCCGTTTTATAGTGTTTGTCAATCTCCGTTTTTGACATTTTCTGATTTTTGGCTTAAAATTATTTTATTGGACACAAAAAGGCAAGGCGCAGACCAAATGGTCTGCGCCTTGCTTTTTTATATTCATTTTTTAACTACTTGTTCATTTGCTGAATTATTTGCATGATGTCTTCTACGGGAAGAACCGTACCGTAAGCAACAACTTTCTCGTCGATAACAAGTGCCGGCAGCGCCATCACTCCGTAAGCCACAACCTTGCTGAAATCCGTTACCTTTTCAAACTGGGCGTTGCATTTCAATTTCTTGGCGGCAATGGCCGCGTTCTGCAACAACAGCTCGCATGACTTCGTCATGGGCCCCAGAACCTTAATCTGCATTGCACCTCGCCCCCTTGCTTTGTTCTACAGCTTCATTGTAGCACAGAACAAAGAGCTCTTTGTGAACTATTTATGACATATCCTCAGACTACCTGGAAGATGAAGAACTTCAGATAGTAGGTTTCCGGCACGTTCCACAGCACCGGGTGGTCGGGCGATTGCTGGCGCACTTCGACCTGCCTCAGCGTTACGGCGGCGTCATGCGCTGCGTCGCTTAACATTTTAATAAAAAGGTCTTCCTTCATGAAGTGGGAGCAGGAACAGGTGGCCAGATAGCCCCCGCGCGGCAGCAGCTTCATAGCCTTCATGTTTATTTCCTTGTAACCGCGGAGAGCGTTTGCAACGGTGCTGCTGGACTTCGTAAATGCGGGCGGGTCAAGTATGACGAGGTCATAGTCCTTGGATTTAGCATCAACAAGCTTTGTCAACAGGTCAAAAACATTGGCTTCGACAGCCTTCATCCTGCCTTCCATGCCGTTCAGACTTATATTGGCACGCGTCAGGGCAACTGCTTCGCCCGAAATATCCACCGCCGTTACCGAAGCCGCTCCTCCGAACGCCGCGTTCAGGCCGAAAGCACCCGTGTGGGTGAAGCAGTCGAGCACTCTTTTACCCTTGCTGATACGCGCAACGGCTTGCCGATTGTACTTCTGGTCAAGAAAGAACCCTGTTTTCTGGCCATGCGCTATATCGACGTTATACTTTATCCCGTTTTCCGTGATCACCGTCGTCGTCGGGCAGGCGTCGCTCGCAATTCCCTCGAGAGGATAAAACCCTGTTTGCTCCTGCATCCCCTCCAACAGGCGTATTTTCACGTCATTGCGTTCGTAAAGGCCTTGCACCCTTACTCCGTACTCGCCAAGCAGCTTGACCAGCAAGCCAAACAGCATGTTCTTGCGCAGCTCCATTCCAAGCGAAAGAACCTGGACGACCAGGATGTCATTGAACAGGTCAACCGTCAGTCCGGGGAAGAAATCGGCCTCTCCGAATATCAGGCGGCAGCAGGTAAAATCCTCTCCCATCACTGTTCTTCTGTATTCGAGGGCATAACGAAGGCGTCTCTCGAAAAAGGCTTCGTCAAACTGGTCGTTGGCATTCGCGGAAATAATGCGGACGCGAATCTTGGAATTGTCGTTGATGAAGCCGCTGCCCAAATACCTGCCCTTGCTGCTCATAACGTCAACAATGTCGCCGTTTCTGTACTCACCTTCGATTTTTGTTATTTCTTCCGCAAATACCCAGGGATGTCCTTTTTTTGCGCTGCGCTCCGCCTTCGGGGTTATCCGGCACTTCGTGTATTCTCTCACGGGTTGCATCCTCTTTTCTTCTATTGCCGCATTTTCATTTATGCTGAGTATACCACAAGAAAATGCCGGCGGCAAAATCCTGCCGCCGGCATTCTTGTTCTTATGAAAGCCTGTTCTTAAAGTCTTCGTAACCGAAGGTGCGTACTGTCCTGACTTCGCCATTTATGTCTGCAATCGCGATTGCGGGCAGTTTCATCCCGTTAAAGGTGTTCGTCTTGACCATGGAGTAAATCGCCATGTCACAGAAAACTATCCTGTCACCTATTGCCAGGGATTTGTCGAAGGAATAGTCGCCAATCACGTCTCCCGCAAGGCAGGTAGGCGTTCCAAGCCTATACGTGAAGGGCTTGCTGCCGGGCAGGTCGGCCCCGACTACTTGCGGCCGATAAGGCATTTCAAGCACATCGGGCATATGGCAGGCGGCGGAAACGTCCAAAACCGCGATTTTAACATCATTATCAATGATATCCATCACTGTTCCCACCAGAAAGCCTGTGTTCAGGGCAATTGCCTCACCCGGTTCCAGATAGACCTTGACCCCGTACTTTTCCCGAAACTCCCGTATTGCCCTAATCAAGGCTTCGACGTCATAATCGGCGCGGGTAATATGATGGCCGCCGCCAAAATTGACCCACTCCATCTGCGCAAAATACGGTCCGAACTTTTGCTCGACTGCGGCCAGGGTTTCAATCAAGGCATCTGCATTCTGCTCGCAAAGGGTGTGGAAATGCAGACCGCTTATACCCTCTAAAAGTTCCGGCCGGAAATTGGCACGGGTAACGCCAAGACGCGAACCGGGAGCACACGGATCATAGATCGCGTGATTCTGTGTCGAATGCTCGGGGTTTATGCGTATGCCGAACTTTTTGCTTGTCTGCAGCGCCCTTTCCCTGAACTTTTCCCACTGCGGGAAGGAGTTGAAAATGATATGGTCACACAGTTCAAGGATTTCTTCAAACTCTTCTTCCCTGTAGGCCGGTGAAAATACATGGTTTTCCTTGTCCATTTCCTCATAGCCCAGCTTTGCCTCGTATAATCCGCTTGCCGCCGTGCCGCTTATGTAACGTCCGACCAGGGGGTAGAGCGAAAACATCGAGAAGGCTTTTTGCGCGAGAAGAATGCTGCAGCCGGCCTCACGTTCTACTCTCTGCAGGATTTCCAGATTTTTGATCAGACGCTTCTCATCGACTATGAAGTAAGGAGTTGGGATTTTGTCGATAGCGAAACTTAGTTCCATCTTTAGTCCACCAGTACCGGGTTAAAGTCTTCAACCCAGGGCAATCCCCACTTGCTCAAGGCTTCCATGAAGGGATCCGGATCAAGCTCCTCGACATTGTAGACGCCGGGCTTACGCCAGGTTCCGTTCATTACAAGCATGGCACCGATCATCGCAGGCACGCCCGTAGTGTAGGAAATCGCCTGTGAGCCGACCTCCTTGTAGCATTCTTCATGATCACAGACATTGTAGATATAATAAGTTCTCGGCTTGCCATCCTTGAACCCTTGGAAAATGCAGCCGATATTTGTTTTGCCTTTGGTCCGCGGCCCCAGAGAGGAAGGATCCGGCAACACCGCCTTCAAAAATTGCAGCGGCACTATCTGTTTGCCTTCGAACTCGATTGGCTCAATGGAAGTCATGCCTACGTTTTCCAGACATTTCAGGTGCGTCAGGTAACTTTGGCCGAAAGTCATGAAGAAGCGAATCCTCTTGATGCCTTTGATGTTGAGGGCCAGAGACTCCAGTTCCTCGTGGTGCAGCAGATACATGTCCTTTTCACCGATTTGCGGAAAGTTGTACACCCTCTTGATTTCCATCGGCTCTGTTTCTATCCACTCGCCGTTTTCCCAGTAGCTGCCGTTGGCTGTTACTTCCCTGATGTTGATTTCGGGATTGAAGTTTGTAGCGAAAGGATAGCCATGGTCACCGGCATTTGCATCCAGGATGTCGATATAGTTAATTTCGTCAAAATAGTGCTTTTGCGCGTAAGCTGAAAATACTCCCGTTACACCGGGATCGAAGCCGCAGCCCAGAAGCGCGGTAATGCCGGCTTTCTCGAAACGCTCCCGATATTCCCACTGCCATTTGTACTCAAACTTTGCGGTATCAAGAGGTTCATAATTCGCCGTGTCTATGTAGTGCGTCTTGGTTGCCAGGCAGGCATCCATGATGGTCAGGTCCTGATACGGCAGCGCAAGGTTTAAGACTACGTCGGGCTTGAAATCATTAATCAGGGCGATGATTTCTTCAACATTATCGGCATCAAGCTGTGCCGTGCTGATTTTTGTCTTTCCACCGTCCAGCTTTGACTTTAAAGCGTCGCACTTGCTCTTGGTCCTGCTGGCAATCATTATTTCTTCGAATACTTCGCTGTTCTGGCAACATTTGTGGATCGCCACACCGGCAACACCGCCGCAGCCTATTATTAAAGCTTTTCCCATTTCACTTCGCCTCCGTTACTAATAATATTTCGCGCAGAATCTTACACGCGACAGCGGTCGAAACGCCGCTTTGATCATAAACCGGTGACAATTCAACAACGTCACAGCCAACTAGATTGAGGCCTCGCAAAGCGAGAACCGCCTTTAGCAATTCATTGAAGGTCGCGCCCCCGGCCTCCGGCGTTCCAGTTCCGGGGAAGATCGAAGGATCAAGAACGTCAAGGTCCAGTGTGAAATACACCGGCTTTCCCTGCAGTTCGCGTACTGCCTCCTCAAGACCTGCAAACCCGAATTTATGCATGCGTGTATGCCGGCTCGCAAAGTCAAACTCATGTTTTTCTCCCGAACGTATGCCGAACTGGTAAATACGGCCGTCGCCGAGGATGTCCCAGACCCTGCGGAGCACCGTCGCATGGGACAGGGGCTCGCCAAGATAATCCTGCCGCAAGTCCGTATGAGCGTCAAAATGAATGACGTGCAAATCCGGATATTTTGCGCTGACAGCACGGACAGCACCCAGGGTTACAAGATGCTCGCCGCCTATCATCACAGGTTTTTTGCCGTCAGAAAGCAGTTTTGTTGTGAATGCCTCTATTTCCGACAAAACTCTTTCCGTGTTGCCAAAAGGCAGGTCCAGGTCGCCGGCATCGAAAACAGCCGTAGCTTCCAAATCCTTGTCCTGGTAGGGGCTGTAGGTTTCAATGCCGAAGGAATCGCCGCGCATGGCCTTGCTGGCAAAGCGGGTCCCCGGCCGAAAGGAAGTCGTAGAATCAAAAGGAACTCCGAAAAGCACCGTCTTTGCATCATCGTATTCCTTGTCACAACCGATAAAGGTTTCCACATTCTTATTCAACATCGCGCAGCATCTCCTGAACATAATTGGGCAGGCAGAATGCTCCCTTATGCAAATTTGTATTGTAATAATCAGTCTTAAGCCCAAGGGCGTTCCACTTGTCTGCCTTCAAATCCTTTACCGGATGGTATTTTTTCGAGGCAAAGCCAAAAAGCCAGTGCCCCGAAGGGTATGTCGGTATGTGTGCCTGGTACACCCTGCTGATGGCAAAAGATTCCACAATTCTTTTATGGGCCCTTTTCATGGCTATCGCGTCCTCGGAGTAAAAAGGACTTTCGTGCTGATTGACCATGATGCCGTCTTCTTTCAGGGCCTTGAAGCAATTTCCGTAGAACTCCTTGGTAAAAAGCCCCTCGCCGGGTCCGAAGGGGTCTGTAGAATCCACGATTATAAGATCATACTCGTTAACGTGTTTTCGGATGAACTTCAAGCCGTCCTGGTAATATGGATGGACTCGCGGATCCTCAAAAGCGCAGGCTGTCTGCGGCAGGAATTTTTTGCAGACTTCCACCACCATCTCGTCTATTTCCACAAAATCAATGCTCTCGATTGTCGCATACCTCGTCAATTCTCGGATCGCCCCGCCGTCTCCCGCGCCTATGACCAGAACTTTCCTGACGTCGGGGTGTACGGCCATCGGCACGTGCACGATCATTTCGTGGTAAATGAACTCGTCCCTCTCCGTCAGCATCATATAGCCGTCAAGCGTCAGAAAGCGCCCGAATTCCTCGGACTCAAACACATCTATGCGCTGGAACTCGCTCTCTCCGCTGTAGAGCTGTTTATCTACCTTAATGGCAAACTTAACGGATTGCGTGTGTGCCTCGTTGTACCATAAATCCACTTAGCAGCCTCCTTTCAGAACATTCAGCTTCCTGACTTCCATGTCCTCGGGTCCTGTCAGGAAAGAACCTTTTTCTTTGGCATATTTTATATATTCGATGATGTCCGCCGTAATTTCTTCGCCCGGAGCCAGAATAGGTATGCCCGGGGGGTAGCACATGACGAACTCGCTGCAGATCCTGCCGGCGCTTTCATCAATCGCGACCTGCTCCTTTTCACCATAGAAGCCTTCCTGAGGCGTCATCATGACTTTGGGCGGTATATATTCATGTCTCAGCATGCCGCTCTTGTCTCTTTTGTAAAGCCGCCTGATTTCGGACAAGGCGCCAATCAGACGTTCTATGTTCTTATAGTTGTCGCCCACGGAAACATAGGCGAGGATGTTGCCAAGGTCGCCGAACTCGATTTGAATGTCATACTCGTCACGCAAAACATCGTACACTTCTATGCCGGCCAGGCCGGTTTCCAAAGTATTCACGGAAAGTTTGGTGAAATCAAAATCATAAACGCTGTCGCCGTTGATGATTTCCCGCGAATATGCATAGTAATCACCTATCTGATTTATTTCCTGGCGCGCATACTCTACGAGTCCCGTCACGTACTTGAAAATCTCCTTGCCGTGCAGGCTCAGGTTTCTCCTGGATATATCCAGACTGGAAAGCAGCAGATATGAACCGCTCGTTGTCTGCGTCAGATTCACGATCTGTCTTACGTATTGTGAGTTGACCCTTGCGCCGCAAAGCAGAAAAGAGCTCTGCGTCAGAGAGCCGCCTGACTTGTGCATGCTGACGGAGGCCATGTCTGCCCCGGCTGCCATTCCTGCAATCGGCATATCTTCGCCAAAGTAGAAATGCGTGCCGTGCGCCTCGTCGACCAGAACCAGCATGTTGTGACTGTGTGCCAGCTCGCAGATAGCCTTTAAGTTAGAACAAATCCCGTAATAGGTAGGGTTGTTGACAAGCACGGCCTTGGCATCAGGATTTGCCATAATGGCCTCTTGGACGTCGGCAAGACGCATGCCGAGGGAAATGCCGAGTTCGTCCTTCAGCTGCGGGTTAATGTAGACGGGTATGGCCCCGCAGATAATCAGGGCATTGATAACGCTGCGGTGTACGTTGCGGGGCAGGATGATTTTGTCCCCCCTTTTGCAGGCAGTAAGAATCATCGCCTGGACTGCCGCGGTGGTACCGTTGACAATAAAGAAGGCGTGGTTTGCGCCGAAGGCTTCGGCCGCCAGCTCCTCCGCCGCCTTGATGGCACCGACGGGGTGACAAAGATTATCCAGTTGTTTCATGGAATTGACGTCTACCGTCAGGCATTTTTCACCGAGGAAATCCGTTAATTCCCTGTTGCCGCGTCCTCTTTTGTGGCCCGGGACGTCGAACGGCACAAGTCGCATGCGTTTAAATTCTTCTAATGCTTCCAGTATCGGAGCCTTCTCCTGCGAAAGCCTGGTCAATTTTACCTTCACTCCTTGTAGACGTTCATGCCGCTGAAAATTTCAATCATCTCGCGCCGCAGGCTGTTCGTGATTTTCAGCCTCGTTTTAGGCGGAAGCTCGTAAACATCGGTTTTGAAAAGATAGTTTTGCAGGTCGACTTCCTTGATCAGCATCTTAGTATGAAAAATATTGGCCTGATACATATTAATGTCTATAGCGTCATACTTTTGAAGAATCTTGTCATCGATGTAATCCTGTATGGAGGTTATATTATGGTCCATATAAAGCTTGTTGCCGTCAATGTCACGCGTAAAACCGCGTACGCGGTAATCCATGGTGATAATGTCGGAATCAAAACTGCCGATCAGGAAATCGAGCGTGCTCAGCGGAGTTATTTCGCCGCAGGTCGCAACATCGATATCGACCCGGAAGGTAGCAATGGAATTGTCCGGGTGAAATTCCGGATAGGTATGCACGGTCACATGACTTTTATCTAAATGGGCGACTACTGTCTCGCCGTCCATTGAAGGAATCATCGATTCTTCGGCAATCAGCACGGTTACACTCGCGCCTTGGGGGTCGTAGTCCTGTTTAGCCACATTCAGTACGGTAGCGCCGATCATGTCGGTTACCTCTAAAAGAATGTTGGTAAGTCTTTCGGAATTGTACTGCTCGTCAATGTAAGCGATATAATCCCTTTGTTCTCTTTCGGTTTTGGCGTAACAGACATCATAGATGTTAAAACTGAGTGCCTTGGTCAGATTGTTGAAACCGTAAAGCTTGAGCTTTTTTTCCATTTTTACCTCCTTAAAAACAAAAATACCCAGGAATATTGTCTTTAACCACAACATTACCTGAGTTTAGTCTTCTCTAAATTAAGTGCTTTATTTATTATTGAATTCGCATTCATTTTATTTATTCACAATTTTAGATATTAGAGTCGATTGAGCAAAAATTTACTTTCACTACTCTTATTGACCGTTTCACAAGTATTGTGCAGTTCTACACACGCGGTTATGAAGTAACCAACTTATAAAATTTGAGCTTTTAACTCAATCAATAAGGCAACCTCGGTTGCCAATCGGCGATTGACCCGGCTGTCCGTATGGCCGTAATCCCTTCGGGGGGAGGTCAGATTTCATCTAATAATCTATCATTGAAACTGTTTAAAGCGTATCATACCCCCCCTATTTTGTCAACATTTTACACTTTTTACAAGACAAGGCCCCCTGCGCGCTCAAAGCGTCTGCCGGGGGCCTTGTTTTCTGCGGTTGCTGCTTACTCTTGTCAGAAAGCGGGAACAACCGCGCCTTTATATTTATCATCGATGAACTTCTTAACTTCCGGACTTGTCAACGCTTTTGCGAGCTTCACGAGTTCGGGACGTTTTTCGTCTCCCTTGCGGATCGCGATGATGTTTGCGTACGGTGATTCCTTCGGCTCGGTGAAAAGCGAATCTTTAACCGGGTTTAATTTCGCTTCCATGGCGAAATTCGAATTTATGACCGAAGCCGAAACATCGTCAAGGGAACGAGGCAGGAGCGCAGCCTCGACTTCGATGATGACAAGCCCTTTGGGATTGGCAACAATGTCGCGCGGTGTTCCGTTGATTCCTACGCCTTCCTTCAGTTTAAGCAGCTTGGCGCTCTCAAGAAGCGCCAAAGCGCGGCCGCCGTTGGTCGGGTCGTTAGGAATGCCTATTTTCGAGCCCTGTGGCAGCTGGTCAAGATTTTTCACGGTTTTGGAATAAACACCCATAGGCTCAATGTGCACCTTGGTCAGAGTTACAAGCGGCAGCTTGCGTTCCGCCGCAAACTTTTCCAAATACGGGGTGTGCTGGAAGAAGTTGGCATCGAGCTCCTTGTCGTTTAAGGAAAGGTTCGGCTTCACATAGTCGCTGAATTCAATTATCTGGAGGTCAATGCCGTCCTTGGCTAAAACAGGCTTTACAAAATTAAGCAGTTCGGCATGCGGAACCGGTGTTGCGCCGACCTTCAGCACGACTTTCCTGGTCTCGCCCTTGGCAGGTTCTTTCTTGTCTCCGCCGCAGCCGGTCACAAGACCGAGAACAAAGGCGAAGGCAAGGACCGCAGCTAAAATTTTCTTCATATACATCTCTCCCTTTTGATATTCTTAATAACTCCTCTTAAGCGTGATTTTGGCCGTCTATAGGCAGCGAGTCAATAAAAAAACCCTTTCCGAGGAAAGAGCGTTCGCAACGGCTTCCCTCTCATCTTTCAAGATTTAATCTTGCAGGATTTAGCACCAATCACGTAAACGCTTGGTTGCCGGGTGTCATCGGGCCTGTCCCTCGACCGCTCTTGATAAGAGTATTATTAAGTTACTTGCTATGCTACACCATACCGCATCTCTTGTCAAGGCCAATCATAAAAAGGGAACGCCCCGTCGGGGCGTTCCCTTTTTCCTCATATCTGCAGAGCTGATTATTCCTTGTTGTAAGCTGCAAGTCCGACCTTGTAGAAATCGTTGCCTTCACAGTCTATGCAGACAATTGCCGGAAAATCGACAACGTCATAACGCCTGATTGCCTCAGGGCCCAAATCACCATAGGCCAGCAGTTCCTGAGCCTTGATTGATTTGGAAATGACTGCGGCTGCTCCGCCGACTGCTACAAAATAAACGGCACAGTTCTTTACGATGGAGTCAATGACTGCCTGCGAGCGGGAACCCTTGCCAATCATACCCTTCATACCCTGTTCCAGCAGCGTGGGAGTATACTGGTCCATCCTGCCGCTTGTCGTCGGCCCGGCGGAACCGACAACCTGGCCAGGTTTTTCCGGCGAAGGACCGACATAATAAATCACGTTGCCCTTGATGTCAATCGGCAAGCCTTCTCCGCGCGCCAGGGCTTCGGTCATCCTTTTATGCGCCGCGTCACGGGCAGTGTAAATCGGGCCGGTTATCCGCACGCTGTCGCCTGCCTTCAGACCCCTGATTGTTTCCTCGGTAAGCGGCGTAGTAATATATTTGATGTTTTTATCTGACATTTTCACTCCCCCTTATAAAACGACTTCCGCCAGACGAGCGGCGTGACAGTTCAGGTTTACGGCAACAGGCAAGGCACCTATGTGCGTGGGAGCGTACTCAATGTTTACGGCAACGGCGGTCGTAGTCCCGCCAAGGCCTGAAGGGCCGACTCCCGTCAGATTGACACGCCTGAGAATTTCTTTTTCCAATTCGGCGTATTTAGGGTTGGGGTTGTGCTCTCCTACCGTTCTGAAAAGCGATTCCTTCGCAAGCAGAGCGACTTTTTCCATCGTGCCGCCGATGCCTATACCTACGGTCACAGGCGGACAAGGATTCGGGCCGGCTTTCCTTACGGTGTCAAGCACGAATTCTATAACTCCGTTCACTCCGTCGGCAGGTTTCAGCATCTTCATGGCACCCATATTTTCACTGCCGCAGCCTTTGGGGAAGACGGTTATCTTGACCTTTTCACCGGGCACGATTTTGACATGGGTTATGGCCGGAGTGTTGTCCTGAGTGTTTTTCCTTTCAAACAAGGGGTCGTCAACCGAGGATTTCCTCAAGTAGCCGTTAATGTAGCCGTCAGCCACGCCTGCGTCTACCGCAGCGTACAGGTCGCCGCCCTCGAAGTGGACGTCCTGTCCCACCTCAAGATAAACTACTGTAAGTCCTGTGTCCTGACAAATCGGACTATCCGTTTCCTTGGCCAGCCTGGCGTTCTCAACAATGATTTCCAGAATTTCCTTGCCAAGGGGTGATTCTTCTGTGGCAACGGAGTCTTCCAGCGCGGCCATCATTTTTTCCGGCAAATAGTAGCAGGAATCCTTGCAAAGCTTGCCGACTGCCTCGGTTACCAATTTAACATCAATAGTACGCATAAAGCACCTCCGATGAATTATCTGCCGACACGCTTCATGGTGTTGGCTCTAACAACCTCAGGATCGATATTGATTCTTGCCACGCCGCTTTCAATCGCAACCTTTGCCACGGCAGCAGCTACGGCCGGGGCAACACGCGGGTCAAAAGCGTCTGGCACTACGTAATCCGCACGCAGGTCCTTTTCCTCAATCAAGTCGGCAATTGCCATTACTGCGGCAATTTTCATTTCTTCGGTTATGGCTTTTGCACGAACATCCATCGCTCCGCGGAACACTCCGGGGAAAACAGTAACGTTGTTAACCTGGTTAGGAGCATCGCTGCGGCCTGTTCCCGCAACCTTCGCGCCGGCTTCGATTGCCGCGTCGTAGGTTGTTTCGGGCACGGGATTTGCCATGCCGAAAACAATCGCGTCTGTGTTCATGCTGGCAATAATTTCCTTTGTAAAGACTCCCGGAGCTGAAACTCCGATGAGAACATCGGCGCCTTTGACCACGTCGGCCAGATTGCCGCGCACCTTGGCTTTGTTAGTAACCTTCTGCAGGTATGCCTGAACACGGTCAAGGCTGGCTTCAATGCCGTCATAGAGAGCTCCGAAGCGGTCAACCATGATGACGTTCTCTGCGCCCATGTTTACAAGGAGGCGTCCGATCGCCGAGCCAGCGGCGCCGCAGCCGTTGACAACTATTCTGACAGTTTTGATGTCCTTTTTCACAAACCGCAGGGCACCTATTACAGCGGAGCAGAGAGCAATCGCAGTCCCATGCTGGTCATCGTGGAAAATGGGGATGTCACAGATTTCTTTCAGCCTGTCTTCGATGTCATAGCATTTTGGTGACGAAATGTCCTCCAGATTTATTGCCGCAAAGGACGGCTGCAGAATCCTTACTGTCTCCACAATCTTGTCGGGGTCCTTCGTGTCAAGGCATATAGGCAGGGCGTCAACATCGGCAAAGGTTTTAAAGAGTACCGCTTTACCCTCCATGACCGGCAAGCCCGCCTCGGGTCCTATGTCGCCAAGTCCGAGCACTCTGGTGCCATCGCTCACAATTGCCACCATGTTGCCGCGGCAGGTATATTCGAACGAAAGGTCTTTGTCTTCTTTGATAATCTTACAGGGTTCAGCCACACCGGGCGTATACAAAACCGACAAATCATGGCGGTCTTTCAGAGGCACCTTGCAGGCAGTAGTCAAAAGGCCGTTATGGTCTAACCTAACTTTAAGCGCTTCTTCGTTAATAGTCATTTTAATTCCCCCACTTAATTTAATTAGCGTACACTATTAGTCTATATTATCCACCATATTTTTGCAAGATTAACTTTTTAAAGCCTTAATATTTCAGCCTCCGGTTTTTGCCCCTCGTTCAACGTCAGAACAGCAAACGATGGCCGGTTTCCGTCTCTGGGCGAAAGAGGGCTGCCCGGATTGACCAGCAGGATCTGGCCATACCACTTAACAAGGGGCACGTGCGTGTGTCCGAAAACCGCGATATCGGCTTCCAGCCTCCTTGCCCACCAGGCAATCTCACCGGTCTCGTAGCCATGCATGTAGTTGTGGCCATGCGTCAGCCAGATGCGGCTGCCCTCAAGCGAAAACAGTTCATCCACGTTTGCCCTGTTGGCCATAGGATCGGTGTTGCCCGCCACCGCTATCAGCGGCAGCTTTGTCTCCGCCGCCAAAAAGCTTCCGTCCTGGCCGTAGTCGCCCGTATGAAGCCAATAATCAACCGGGGGTGAAATTTTCAGCAAAAGACGCATTGCAGTTTTGCTTCCGTGAGTATCCCCGGTAATGCCAATTCTCACTTTATCTTCTCCCACATTGAGCATAATTTCTTGATGGCTTTGCTTCGGTGGCTGATTTCGTTCTTTTCCTCCATCGTAGCTTCACCAAGACTCTTGTGCAGCTCCGTCGACCAAAAGAGGGGATCGTAGCCGAAGCCCTCCTCTCCCACTTTGTCGTGCAAGAGCATGCCTTCGCAAATCCCTTCGGTTTCCGCGAGAATTTTGCCGGCGGGATTGGCTACCGCCAAGGCACAGCGAAAACGGCAGGTGCGTTTCATATGAAATTTCATTGTCTGCAAAAGCAGCTTGTTATTGGCCTCATCATCTGCTTCTTCGCCGGCATAGCGGGCCGAGCGGACTCCCGGCTCGCCTTTAAGCGTCTGGACTTCCAATCCGGAATCGTCAGCTATGCAAATCTTTCCGGTTTTTTTGGCATAATATACTGCCTTCTGTCTTGCATTAGCGGCAAAAGTCTTGCCGTTTTCCACCGGCACCGCAATCTCCGGCCAATCCTTCAGGGATTTCAGTTCAACCTTCATTTCTTTCATCAGTTCCTTGAATTCTTCGAGTTTACCGTCGTTAGTAGTTGCTATTACCAATTCCTGCATCCTATTTACCTACCCGCTCCGAAATTTTTCCCAAAACTTCCTTTTGGATTTCAATTAATCTACTGCAGCCTTTTTCACCAAGGCCCACCATCTTCTTCAACTGTTTCTTGTCAAAAGTGTGCTCCTCGCCTGTTCCCTGGAGTTCCACATAGGAACCGCCGCCCGTCATCACGATGTTCATGTCGACTTCTGCCCTTGAGTCTTCCTCGTAACAAAGGTCCAGCATTTCATCGCCGTCAACAATTCCTACGCTGATAGCGGCAAGGAAGTCCTTTAGCGGGAATTTACCTTCGTCCTTGCAGACCTTGTCCAAAGCAATGGCAAGAGCCACAAAGGCTCCCGTTATCGAGGCCGTCCTTGTGCCTCCGTCCGCCTGCAAAACATCGCAGTCAACGGTAATTGATTTTTCGCCGAGGGCCTCGAGGTCAACCACGCTGCGTAAGGCTCTGCCAATCAGGCGCTGTATTTCCTGGGTTCTGCCGGTTTGTTTTCCTTTCGCTGCCTCGCGTGAGTTGCGTTGATGCGTCGAGCGCGGCAGCAGAGAATATTCCGCAGTGACCCAACCCTTGCCTTTACCTGCCAAAAACCGCGGTACTTTTTCTTCAACCGAAGCATTGCACAAAACACGAGTGCTGCCCATTTCAATCAAGACCGATCCTTCCGGATAGATGACAAAATCCCTGGTCATTTTCACCGGTCTTAATTCCTTATTTGCCCTTCCGTCATTTCTTTTCATCTGTCGCCCCCTTATATTGATTCGATTATGCCCGTTGCTGTATCTTGAACGAGTGTGTAGTTCCAGCTCCTTATCTTTTTTTCCGCAAGCGCTTCGTCAAAAGCTTTCCTGCGGCAGGCCGGACAGCTGCCGGGACCGATTATGGCAATAAAGGCACTCTGGCTGCCAAACCTGGTATTGTCAGCCTCGGTTTTAATTGTCAGATATCCGCTGCAACTTTGACAATAATGGACGGTTTCCAGTTGCTGCTCGCTGATGCCTTCCTCGTCATAATAAATATTTTTTCTGCGGCTCCATTTTTCTCCGCATTTTGCCAAGGCTTCCCGCCGTAAGTCCATACGATTACGCCACAGCTCCCCCACATCCCTTATCAGTTCCTCTACTCTGGCACCGCAGCGAGGGTCCTGCGGCGGAAGGATGCTCTTTTCCGGCTCAACCACACGGCTGTAGTCCAGACCTGCCATGGCAAGGATAATTCCCGTATTGACGTACGGAAGAGCCGCCTCGACGGAATAACCTCCCTCCAGTACCGCAATGTCCGCCCGCAATTTTTCCGCCAGTCGGGCGTATCCCTGTGCTGTAACGGCCATCGATGCCAAGGGATCGCTGAAGTGATTGTCCTGTCCGGCCGAATTGATGATGACTTCAGGTTCAAAGTCGTCAAGTATTGGCTTGATTATCCCGTCAAAAAGCCGATGCACGCCTTCGTCCCCTGTTCCGGGAAGCAGCGGCAGATTGATGTTTGCACCGAGCGCTGCCGGACTTCCGGCTTCGTCTGTGAAGCCTGAACCGGGATAAAGCGTCCGTCCGTCCTGGTGGAAGGATAGATAAAGCGTGTCAGGATCGTGATAAAAAATATCCTGGGAGCCGTCGCCATGATGAACGTCCGTATCCACCACGGCTATCTTTTTTACACCATATTTTTGGCGCAAATATGACACCATTATGGCTTCAATATTGATTACGCAAAAGCCCCTGATACCGTGCACCACGCGCATGGCATGATGTCCCGGCGGCCGGACAAGCGCAAATGCGCGCTTTACCTCACTTAGCATAACGGCGTCAGCTGCGGTCAGGCAGCCGCCTGCCGAAACAAGATGAGCGGATGTTATAAGCTTCGCGATGGCTGGTATGCCTATATGAACACGCTGCAAGTCACTGATTTCGGCGAGGCGCGGCCTGTATTCCCGGATCTGTTTCAGGTCAAAGATCCCCTCTTCCTGGAGCTGATCCCTTGTATAAAGAAGTCTTTCCTGACGTTCCGGGTGCGTCGGACTAATCATCCAGTCAAACGCGGGGAAAAATATCAAACCTAAATTTGCCTTCAAAAGACCACCTCCCCGCAGCCTGTGACTGCAGAAAGAATGCCCGGCTTCAGCTGCATTTTCAGGGAGATGATGCTGCCGGAACTGTAGTGGTTATGAATTGTCGGAAATTCTTCATAAGAAATAACCTTGACGCCGTCCGCGGGCAGGTGCCATTTGTCGGCTTGGCACATTAGCAAGTCGGTCAAAATTTCCTCGGCCGCGGCACGCGAGAAATGACATGGTATTCTTTCCCTGATGTCGGCTTCCGGCACCATGTAATAACCTTCGGTTGTGTCTGCCCTCAAGGTTGCCGTCAGCGTGGGTCTCGACAGCGCTGCACCTATCGCGTTCGCCACCATCGCGCCCGAAGGAATTTCAACGGGCAGCCCCATTTTTTCTCCAAGAAGACTGACTAAGCCGGGCGCACCTCCGCCAACTCCGATCAAGAGCTGCGGAATAAAATCCGTGCCCCTGACGACGTCATTGACAGTATAAACAGGCTGCAGTGACCATTCGTGCAGCATTTCCTTAATTGCTGCCTCGATTCTTTGTGCTGCGGCAGCAGCAACCATGGCCGCCGCCATTTCAGCCGTTTCAGTCGGCCGGGCAAAACTTGCCATAGCCTTGCGGGCCAGGTCGTAATCTCCAAATGCCACGCGGCCAAGAGTAATCAAAGCATCCGAAAGAGTTGGCTCGCAGCCGCCGAGGGCCATAGCTGCGCCGGCTCGTTCAGGACCTACAAGAAAGTCTTCGGCTGTTCTCCGTATGCGGCTGTCTCCGCCCAAACCTAATGAACGCATATGGAAGGCCCTTACTGCGGTTGGATAAGCAGCTATTTCGGCTCCGCGTTTAGCCATGAGCGGCAACGAAGTCTGCCAGAAAGCGATGTCGGTGGTTGTTCCTCCGACATCGAGCGATATTGCGTTCTTGTACGGTGCGCCAAGCGCTTGTATACCGAGCACGCTTGCGGCGGGTCCCGTGAAAATCGCTTCCACCGGTTGCTCTTCCGCTGCCGCTAACGGCATCGTGCCACCGTCTGCTTTCAAAATTTGCACAGGTGCCTCAAGACTTCTGCTCTTCAAACTGCTGCGAATCTGTCCGGCAAAGGCTTGAAATTTTTCGTAAACTGCCGCTGAAAAATAAGCGGAATTTGTTCTGCGCACAAAATTTAGCTCGCCCGACATTTCCGAACCGCAGAAGATTTTTTTGAAACCTGAGTTTCGCAAAATTGCGGCCAAAGCCTCTTCGTTCTTTTGATTGCGGACCGCAAACTTGCCGGATACCGCGGCGGTATTTCTTTCACCGGCAAAGGCCGACAGCTCCGCATTTGCGATTTTCGCCGGTGTGATAACCTTCCCTCTATGGTCGACATAACCTTCGGCAATAATCGGCTCAACAGGGAAAAGGCCCTGCACGGACATTCCGGGGCCGGGCATTACAGCAAGCATAACCGGGGCAAGTTTGCCCTCAGTCAGGGCATTGGTCACAATCGTGCTTGATATCACTACGCGCTCAACCTGCCCGGGGGCGCAGGTATCAAGAACCTTATCAAGAGCATGTAAAATGCCATGCACCGGATCGGGCCTCGTTGTCGGCACTTTGGCCTGACGCAGGATTGCGCCGCCATGCACGAGCACCGCATCGGTAAAAGTCCCGCCTACGTCTATACCCAAAAGCATTTGCCTTACCTCCTGCCGCAAAACTTAAACCATACAATATGTAATTC